>NZ_JEXG01000001.1:0-298887 GCF_000581275.1 Acinetobacter sp. 809848 | reverse complement strand
GTTGAACTTGAAAACGGTGCAAAACTTGAATCGAAAACTGTGATCCTTTCTACAGGTGCACGTTGGAGAGAAATGAATGTACCGGGTGAGCAAGAATACCGTACCCGTGGTGTTGCGTACTGCCCACACTGTGATGGTCCATTGTTCAAAGGCAAACGTGTTGCCGTGATTGGTGGCGGTAACTCAGGTGTTGAAGCAGCGATTGACCTTGCAGGGATTGTTGAGCATGTCACTCTGGTTGAATTCGATACCAAACTTCGTGCAGACCAAGTGTTGCAAAACAAATTGCATAGCTTGCCAAACACCACTGTGATTATGAATGCCTTAAGTACAGAAGTGTTAGGCGACGGTTCACAAGTGACTGGCCTTAAATATAAAGACCGTGCGACTGATGAAGAGCATGTGGTAGAGCTTGCAGGGATCTTTGTACAGATTGGTTTACTGCCAAACACTGACTTCTTGAAAGACAGTGAAGTTGAGTTAACCAACCGTGGCGAGATCATTGTGAATGACCGCAACGAAACCAATGTACAAGGTGTATTTGCTGCAGGTGACTGTACCACTGTACCTTACAAGCAAATCATTATTGCTACAGGTGAAGGCGCTAAAGCATCACTCTCTGCGTTTGATTACATCATCCGTTCTGGGCAATAAAATTTAATCCCAAAACGAAAGAGCCAAAGGATAACCTTTGGCTCTTTTTTATTTTCATGGTTTATATAAACCGTGTTCGACTAAATGCTCTCGTAAAATACGACGTAACTCTAATACAGCTTGCGGTGTCAGCTGAATTGAATGACCACCTGGAAGAACTTTCTCAGACTTTGCTCCATCTAAGTGAGCACTTTTGTACGGAACGATGCCATCGGTAATCACATTTGGATCATCACTCTTGGTAATATTTCCCATTATTGAATGGAAAACTAATCCTTGGTGTGGGTTAATATTTTTAGTCAGCTCCATAAATTTAGATTGATGACTTAGATCACTTGGTCCATTTTGAATCAAACCATTATCAATATTACTCAAGAAATCTTTAACATCTAAATTTTCAGTTGTCAGTGAAGTCGCTACAGCCGACAAAAATGCACCCGGTAAACGAATAATTTTACGTGCTGCCAAGGTAAACCAACGATCCGCATAATCTGTACCGCGATGAGGAGAAGCCAAGAAAATTGCACGATCAAAATTATTGATTGAATGCATTTGCAATCGTTCAGTAACCATTGGATGTTTTTTAAAGCGGTTTTGCTGACGAATCGTCATCAATTCTAAGGCAGGTTTAGTAATATCTCCATCACTGACCAGTAAACGGCTGATAATACCTCCCATACTATGTCCAACAAGGACCGCATCATGCGCGGCAGGGTCACTTGGGTTTAATGAACCAAAAGCTTGTTTCAAGAGAGCATAAATCTGAAAACGACTTTCCAAAATTGGCATGTTGGTCGAATAGAAAACTTGCCAAACTTGGTAATTGTCTCTTAAAACCGTATCGCCCATAACATCATTGGTCAGCGCAATCCATGCCTCGGGGCTACTTGCCAAACCATGTACTAACACAATAATTTTCTTATTTGGGTTGTATGGTTCAAGCATATAGAGATGCGGCATAGTTAAATGCTGATCGCGGTCAATCAGAGTTAAATAAGCTGCAACCCCTAAATTGTTTTCGGCTAACCATAGGCCATAAGGTGCTGAAAAGTTAGCTGCTAGAGGATATTGTTTGCCTGCTACATTAATATTATCTGTTCGATATGGGTCATAAACTCGAATCACGAATTCTGGATTATTAATAATTTCTTCGACAGTGGTCGCGTGTTTGGGTTCAGCTACAATAGTCGCAGCTAAGTAGCGTGCATTATGAATATTTGGATTAACACCATTTTTATAATTATATTTAAGTGGGTCTAGGATATATTCATTAATATCTTCATTTCCTGAACTCGGAAAAACAGCCACAAATTCGGAGCCAAAACCATCGCGGCGGTTAATGGTTCTTAAGCCAGAAAAATTCAGGTTATAACTTGAAATTAATTTTTCTAGTTTTTGGCCAGATAGTTGTCTATGAAATTCAAAATCGATTGAATAAATACTTTTACCAATATGAATTTGTGGTTCAACAACATTTTTCTTTGGATGTCTTAAGTCATAAACACCGACCATTTTGGCGATTGCTTGATTATAGAAATCGCGAATTTGAACTTGTCTATTATCAAAAATACGGTCATTAGGCTTACGTTTTGTTGAAAATAGATAGGCATAGCTATAGCGAATACTTTTATCTAATAGGCTCAATTGCTGGTCTAAGCAATCATCATATCTATTCAGAATATTCTTTTGTTCTTCTTCAGATTTATGTTTAGTAAATCTACTTACTTTACAGTCAGATGTATCTGATAAAGCCATTGCTTTTGCGAGATACATCTCGCTTGCTGCTGATAAGAACTGTTCATCTAAAATTTGAGGAAGGTTTTTGAGTTGATTTACACAGGTTTCAGGGGTATCTGTACAAACTTTAGCTTCTTGACCAGACATAGATAGAACATTCAGGCTTGCTTCGCTGAGTTTATCTTGGGTAAGAATACTATTACGTTCATTTGCAATCGTTACATTTAAAGCTTGCTGTTTAACATTTACGACCTGACAACCACTCAGAATTGAACCGAGTAGTATGACCGTCAACAGTGTTTTGCTTCTTTTTATTGAAAACATTATGGTCAAAATATAGTGGCTCAATGGTAGGTAGATCATACAAATTTTAAAATATTTTTCAAATGATCAAATATAAAAAAGGGCTGTCAAAACAGCCCTTTTTTATAGAATTAAGCTTATTTTTTAGGTGCAGCAGGAGTAGTTGCTGACATTGCTGGGTTAGTTAAAACTTGCCATACGTTCCAACGACCTTGTTTTTCAATTTCTTGAATTAAACGGTCAGCAATTTCCGCTTCATCTGGATATTTAACTTTATAGTTCTTTAGCGTCTGGATCGCGTTTTTCTTTTGCTCCATTGCAATATAGTTATTTGCAGCAGCTAAATATGCTTCTTGAACATTACCTTTAATGGCTTTGTCTAAGTATGGAATCGCTTCACGTTGACCGCCACCTTCAGATAAACCAAAACCGAACCAGAAATTTGTCTCCGCATCATCTGGATTAATTTTTAAAAGTCTTTGAGCATATTCTAAAGATTTAGTGGTATGAACAGTACCTAAATCAAGGTTACGTGCAAGAACACTTGCTTTAAAAGCACGAATTAAAATATCAAATGATGCATTTGGATTTGCAGCAAGTGTATCAAGTTGTTGTGTTACTTCTTTAAGTTTACTTTCAAAGCCTTTACGTTCTTGACGGTCAGTAAAGCGAGGCGGGTAGTGACGTGCTTTACCTTCTACTAACTGTAAAAAGTCATCAATAGTAGTCACGTCAATTTCATTTTCACCGGCTAAAACTGCGTATTTCATTGAACGTTGTGAATTATTGACAGTCGGAACGATCAGTTTATTGACGTCGAGAGTAAGCTGTTTGGTTGGATCATCTTGACGATTAACGACCATTTTGGTTACAGGCTGTGCAGCAGCGTCTTTTAATGCAACTTCAAATGCCGGTGGCTGATCATAGTTAAAAGGGTTTAGCGCATAAAAAGGAGGAGTAAGCTCTGGTTCCTTGAAAACAAAAGGCTCAATTTTTTGTTGTTTTACGGGTGCCATTGTACAAGCGGTTAAACTTGAGGTCGCAAGGATTATATATGCCAAAGGCTTAAAATTCATAGGATCTTCCGTTCATTTTAGTAAAGTCAGATTTGGTACAGGTAAGTCTAGAAAAAGCTAAACACACATGCAAGGGTAAGCGTGTTACATTATGAATCAAGAATATTACGTTTTTGATGTCTTATCTTGCGCACCGCATTCACGACGGACTTCTTCAATAATTTTCAGTTCTTCATCACTAAAAGGCTGTTCATCCTGACTTTCTTTTTTGAAGCTCGGATCTAGCTCTGATAAACGCTGGCATAAATTATTCATACGCGTTTCATTATGCTGAATACGATCAAGTAAAACGCGCATACCTTCTAAAATAGGGTCTGACTGATCAGCAGTTGTCGCATATGGGGCAAAGCCAATACTTTGTGCATAATCACGACGACGTTCTTCATCTTTATTCTTGTCAGGTGCATCTTTATAAATATAGCGGGCAGGGTTCCCTACAGCGGTCACGCCAGCAGGAACAGCTTTAGTTACCACAGCATTTGAACCGACTTTAGCACCTTTACCTATTGTAAATGGACCTAAAATTTTTGCACCAGCACCAACAACAACGCCATCTTCTAAAGTTGGGTGGCGTTTACCTTTATTCCATGTTGTACCACCTAGGGTAACACCATGATAAAGCGTAACATCATCGCCAATTTCAGCCGTTTCACCAATCACAACACCCATACCGTGATCAATAAAAAAACGTTTACCGATTTTAGCGCCAGGATGAATTTCAATTCCTGTTGCAAAACGACTAAATGAAGAAAGAAGGCGAGCAGCACCTTTACAATCTTTTTGCCATAACTCATGTGCGACACGATGCATCATAATCGCATGAATGCCAGGGTAGGTCGTGAGAACTTCGAGTGTATTGCGGGCAGCAGGATCTCGCGCAAATACAGCCTTTATATCTTCTTTCAGCTGTTTAAGCATTGGGTTGATCCTCCTTGTCAGATAATGCTTTTTTCCATTTACCACTGGTTAGGGCTTGTACACGACTAAAAATACCGCGAAGTAAATGATATTCCATACGATCTAATTGTATACGACCAAATAAACGACGCAAGCGTAAAGGTAACAAACGTGGATTATCTGGATCTAAAAATTCAATTTCAGTCAGCATTTTCTCTAGATGAGGATAAAACTCTTCCATTTGTTGTTGAGTCACCAATGGTTCATCCCATTGCATGCTTTGACCTTGGACTAATGGCATTTCTTCTGCATCTTGGTCCACGTTTTGTTGCTCTAGAGCAGACATGCGAAGTTCGTAACATACGACTTGAATTGCTTGCGCAACATTTAATACGCCATAGTCCGGATTTACAGGAATTGTTAAATGATAATTTGCCAGTGCTAATTCTTCGTTGGTTAAACCACGATCTTCACGGCCAAAAACAATCGCAATTTGTTGTCCTTGAGTAGTGGCCTTAATAGCTTCTTTAGCAGCTGGTCTTACGTCAAGTAAAGGCCAAGGAATAGTACGGCTACGTGCACTTGTTCCAAATACTAAATGGCAATCTTTAATAGCATCTTCTAGGGTATCGACAATCTCAAGATGTTCAAATAAATCCTGCGCACCAGCAGCAAGCGCTTGTATGTCTGGGTGAGGATATGTTTTAGGTGCAACAAGAACTAATTTAATTAGCCCCATTGTTTTCATGGCACGTAAAGCACTGCCAATATTGGCAGGCAAGGTAGTGTTTACCATGACAATACGCACTTGTGCTAATTGTTTTGACACAGTGTTGTGATCAAACGAACTCATAAGATTTCCAGAAATTACGAATATTGAGAAACTTCGCTTTGGTATAAATCCAATGCATCGTCCATAGTCATGTCCGCGGGAGGGGAAGCAACGGTTTGCGGACGAGCAGGTTCTGCTGCTTTAGCTGCTTTCGACTTTACTTGATATTCAATATAAATATTATCTTTACCAAAATAATCTCTGAGTTTAGCAAGTAATTCATCGAGAGGAGCAACTTTCCATTGCGGACCAAGTTGAAGCTCGGCTTGAGCATAAGGTTGATCAATCTGTAGCTGTAGAGCGATATGTTGATGCATATCTACATTGCAAAATGGCAAGATGATATTTTGTAAATCTTTTGCCAAAGTGGCTTGCATAAACTCTTCTGTTAATTTGATCTGAATGCTATTAGCACGTTTTTGTCGTATTTCATTTAAAGTAAAAGCCTTAGTTAAACGGCCCATCGGACGTTCAAAGCCTTCTCTTTCATAAATTTCGCCTTCAAAGACGACAACACGCTCAACTTGGATAATATCTTTAAAACGTTGGAAACGTTCATGGTTGCAACTTACTTCAATACGAGCTGTACCATCATCTAATACAATAACTACCCGATTTGGGAAGTTTGCGACGTCAATGACTAAACCTGCATACACCGTTGTAACACCACGACGTGTAGCCGTAATTTCATTTAATTTTACCGGAATAAAAGCTTTAAGCTCTTGGCGGTAAACATCAATTGGGTGACCAGTGAGATATAGGCCAAGCGTATCTTTTTCGCCTTTTAGACGAACTTCATCACTCCACGGTTTAACAGGTTTAGCTGGCTTACGCTGAACTTCTTCAACCTCACCAAATAAATCCATAATACCGCTTTCACGGTTACTGCGCGCTTGTTCAGCAGCTTGAACAGCTTCAGGCAATTGTGCCATTAAGCTTGCACGTTCAATTCCCAAGCAATCGAGTGCACCCGCACGAATTAAAGCTTCAAGAGTACGCTTATTGATTTTCTTCAAATCAATACGATGGCAAAAATCGAATAGATCTGTATAAGGACCAAATTGTCGACGAGAGTCAATAACTGACTGCATTGCTTGTTCGCCAACGCCTTTAATTGCACCTAAACCATACACAATAGTTTTATCATCGCTCGCATGGAAATGATAAGTCGACATATTGACTGATGGTGGTAAAACTTCTAGGCCATTATTTCGGCAGTCATCAATTAAAAATACAACACTGTCAGTGTTCTGCATTTCCGATGACATTACTGCTGCCATAAACTCAGCAGGATAATGTGCTTTTAACCATGCAGTATGGTAGGCAACGAGGGCATAAGCGGCGGCGTGAGATTTGTTGAAACCATAGCCTGCGAACTTTTCCATATAGTCAAAGATATGGTTGGCTGTACTTTCATCAATTCCTTTTTCAGCAGCACCTGCCAAGAAAATTTGGCGCTGCTTAACCATCTCCTCAGGTTTCTTTTTACCCATTGCACGGCGGAGTAAGTCCGCGCCACCGAGCGTATAACCCGCACAGATCTGTGCAGTCTGCATCACCTGTTCTTGATAAACCATAATCCCGTAAGTTGGCTCTAATACACCTTCAAGAAGTGGGTGAAGATATTCAAAATCTCCACCATGCATACGGTGAATAAAGTCAGGAATAAGATCCATTGGGCCAGGACGGTACAATGATACGAACGCAATAATCTCTTCAAATTTACTTGGACGTGCTTCTTTAAGCATTCGTTTCATGCCGACGGATTCAAACTGGAATACCGCGGTTGTATTTGCATCGGCAAAGACTGAATATGCTTTAGCATCATCAAGTGGAACATGCGAAATAATGAGCGGATCATTACTATCGCGATTTTTATTAATATTTTGAATTGCGTCTTCAATAACGGTTAAGTTACGTAAACCCAAGAAGTCGAATTTGACGAGACCTGCTGCTTCTACATCGTCTTTATCATATTGAGCAACACGGCTTGTTCCATCTTCCTCACAAAGTACAGCCGAGAAATCGGTAATCTTACCTGGTGCAATGACGACACCACCGGCATGTTTACCAGTATTTCGGGTGATACCTTCCAATTTTAAAGCCATTTCCCAGATTTCACTCGCATCATCATTATCTGGGTTAGATGGGTTGGTAACGATATCTTTAAGCTGAGGTTCCATCTCGATAGCAGTGGCTAAGTCCACACCGAGCGGTTTAGTCGGTACCATTTTTGAGATACGGTCAGCTAAACCGTAAGACTTACCCAATACACGGGCAACGTCACGAATTGCACCTTTTGCCGCCATCGTACCGAAAGTTGCAATTTGCGACACGGCTTCACGTCCATAAGTACGGGAAACATAATCAATGACGCGGTCACGTCCGGCAATACAGAAGTCGACGTCAAAGTCGGGCATCGAAACACGTTCTGGGTTTAAGAAACGTTCGAAAAGTAGATCGTAACGAAGAGGATCAAGATCAGTAATTTTTAAGCTATATGCAACGAGTGAACCCGCACCTGAACCACGACCAGGTCCTACAGGAACGCCATTATTTTTTGCCCACTGGATGAAGTCCATGACGATAAGGAAGTAACCAGGGAAACCCATTTTGAGGATAATGCCGACTTCGTAATCAATTCGTTCATCGTAAGGTTTACGAATCTCTGGCCAGTCTTCGCCACGTTTTTCGAGAGGGTAGAGATAATCTAAACGTTCTTCTAGACCTACTTTTGACAAATGCTCAAAGTAGGTGTCGATGGTAAAGCCATCTGGAATTGGGTAGTCAGGTAAAAAGTAGGTGCCGAGTTGTAGGCTAACATTACAGCGTTTTGCAATGTTATAAGTATTTTCGATAGCACTTGGGATATCTGAAAACAACTCGATCATTTCGTCCGAGGTTTTAAAATGTTGCTCAGGACTATATAAGCGTGGACGACGGTCATCTGCTAATACATAGCCATCAGCAATACAAACACGGGCTTCGTGGGCTTCAAAATCTTCTTTTTCTACAAAGTGCACATCATTATGCGCAACTACACCGACATTATATTGGGCAGCAAGTTTAGCGGCTTCTTGAATAAAGTCTTCTTCACCAGGACGATCGGTACGTGTTAAAGCCAGATAAACACGGTTACCAAATTTTTCGATCCATGCTTCTAACAGGGGAGCTGCTTTTTGAGGGTTAGATGAACAAAGCATCTGACCCACATCACTGTGTTGGCCAAGTAAAACAATAATATCTTGATGCTGTTCAAGTACCCATTCTTTTTTTACACATGGAATACTGAGTTGTTGACCTTCAATAAAACCGCGTGAAACGATTTCGGTAAGACTTTTCCAGCCTACATTACTCATTGCAAGTAAAGTTGCACGATGTTGAGCATCGTCAAGGCGAATTGTGCTACCTAAAAGCGGCTTAATCCCTTTTTTTAAACAAGAATTATAAAATTTTACCGCAGCATGAAGGTTTGATAGATCGGTTAATGCCAGCGCAGGCATTTGGTCTTTAACCGCAGCGTTGACCAAGTCAGGTATGCGAACTATCGACTCTGTAATCGAAAATTCTGTATAAATACCGAGATGAACAAACTGCATAAACCAATCCTTAATACGACTGCAGCATAGTTTAGCACGCAAAGTTAAAACGAAATGCTTAATATTTTGGCAAACTGTTAAGGATTTTATTATTTAAGAAGAATGATTTGAATATCTATTGTACAGATTTAATATAAAAGAGCTTATTTTTAAGAAATAGGACCAACCCAAACTTTGTGTTTGGGCTGGTTGAAAAACTTAGTACTGCCAGAACATGCGCTGAATTTCTTTCGTGTCATTCGTCTTAGTAAGAGCTAAAGCTGCAAGAAGACGCGCTTTTTGAGGGTTTAAATCATGTGCTGCTACCCAACCATATTTAGAGTCAGGTTGTTCTGCATCACGTAATACGAAGCCTTGTGCGACACGTGATGAACGGATAATTTGAATACCGTTTTTGTCATGAAGATTTTGTAAGGTTGGTACGATATATTTTGGTACAGAACCGTTACCAGTACCTGCATTAATGATCGCTTTAGCACCAGCTTTTGCATACGCTTCATATGCATCTGGAAGCATAGAGTCCGAACCATAAACGATCTGTACAGTTGGAAGTGCACCGCCTTTAATATTTTCAATATTAAACTCTGAAGCATTTGTATGACGTTTTACAGACTGTCTGAACCAGTATGGTTTGCCTTCAACCAATGTACCTAAAGCGCCCCATTGACTAACAAAAGCATTTGTATGAATGTTAATGCCTTTAGTTACATCACGTGCAGCAAAAATAGAGTCGTTCATAAGAACCATAACGCCTTTATTTTTCGCATCATCAGAAGCTGCTAAAGCAACTGCACTATAAAGGTTAAGTGGGCCATCAGCTGAAAGAGCTGTTGAAGGACGCATTGAGCCAACAAGTACAATCGGTTTATCAGTATGAACAACCAAATTTAAGAAAAATGCTGTTTCTTCTAAAGTATCTGTACCGTGTGTAATTACGACACCATTAACAGATGGCTTTTTAACAAGCTCATTCACTTGACGAGCAATTTCTAATAATTCCTTGTCAGTAATACTCTCAGAAGCGATTTGTAATGCTTGAATACCAGTTACATTTGCCAAATCTTTGATTTGTGGAACTGCGTTAATTAGCGTATCAACAGGAACTTTTGCAGCAGTATAAGTTGCACTATTTGCCGAGCTTGCGCCAGCACCAGCGATAGTACCGCCAGTCGCAACTACAACAACATTATTTTTTGCATAAAGTGGGAGAGAGCAGGCTAATAAGCCCATCGCTAAACCTAAAGATTTAACAGTTTTAGTCAACATCGAAAATATCCTTATGAAGTGACGAAGTAAAAGTTTGTTGAATATGACTGCTTTTCCTAAGCAAAATACATACCATGTAAAACATATTCATAACTTGTTTGAATAAGAAGCATCCTTGAATAGCATTTTGTTTCACCAACAACCGCTTAATCATTGCTTTTATTTAGCGCTAATAAATAACATGAATAAAATAAAAAATCTATTAAGTTTTTCTAATTTATCTTGATTTGTTTACTTTTTAATATAAATAAAACAAATGATTTTTTTATCTGTATAAAATTAAAAAATAATAGATGTGTTTAAGTAATTTTTTGCCATTTGATATTTTTATATTGTTGATTTTTATTGTTATAATTTAATATTAAGATGATTTTAAATTTTTCAGTATGAATTGAAAAATAATTCCATTAATTTAATATAATTTAATTGTTGTAAATTGAATTAAAATTTAATCACTTGGTATTTATTTTTAAAAATATAAAATTTGTTTGAATAATTTTCATTCTATTTTTAAGGTTTGATTTAAGAAAATTTAATAGCAGTTTAAAGTCATTATTTAATATAAAAATATATGTGAATTTCCGCCACCAATTTTAAAATAAAAAAAGAGCAATTTTATAAGGTCATATAAAATTGCTCTTAAGTTGGGAGAGTGGGAGAAAAGAGAAACTTATGCGGTCGTTTGTTCTTGAGTTGATTTAATTAATACTGGCTCTGGTAGTTCTTCAGTATCAGCCACTTTATCGCCTTCAAGCTTGGCAACAACTGCGGTAGCAATACTGTTACCTACTACGTTTGTTGCAGTACGGCCCATATCAAGGAACTGATCGATACCGAGTAATAAAAGGATGCCAGCTTCAGGTAAGTGGAACATAGTGAGCGTCGCTGAAATAACTACAATAGAAGCTCGTGAAACACCAGCAATACCTTTACTTGTTACCATTAGAGTTAACAAAATTAAGATTTGTTGAGTGAAACTAAGATCAATATTGTAGGCCTGAGCAATAAAGAGCACTGCAAACGTGGTGTACATCATTGAACCATCAAGGTTGAATGAATAACCTAAAGGTAATACAAAGCTCGTTACTTTTTTAGGCACGCCAAATTTATTTAGTGCATCCATAACTTTAGGATAGGCTGATTCACTTGAAGCTGTGGCAAAAGCAAGCGTCACAGGTTCACGAATTAATTTACCTAAGCGGAAAATATCTTTTTTAAGTACGATTGCACCTACAGAGAATAAGATGATCCACAGTAATAAAAGACCAAAGTAGAACTCCGCGATTAAAATGCCATAATCAACAATCAAGCCTAAACCTTGTACTGTAATTGCTGAAGCGATTGCTGCAAATACTGCAACAGGTGCAAACATCATGACGTAATCAGTAATACGGAACATGATTTTGCTGAGTTCATCAGTCAAACGAATGATAACTGAATCTTTTTCTTTGCCTTGATTTACAAAAGCAAGGGCTGAGCCAAAGAAAATAGAGAAAACAAGGACTTGCAAAATATCGTTATTTGCCATTGCTTCGGCAATACTGCGTGGGAAAACATGGCTTAAAAATGATTGTAGAGTGAAGCCTGTAGTCGCTGGAGCAGAAGAGCTACTCAATTGTTGCGCAGTTGGTAATACTAAATCTAAAGCTGCACCTGGTTGGAAAAAGTTTGCCAGACCCATACCGATAGCAAGCGATACGAACGAAGCAGTAATAAACCAAGTCATTGATTTAAGGGTGATACTGCCGATTGATGTCGATTTCCCCATTGATACAATGCCTGAAACAATAGTGGCAAATACCAATGGAGCAATAATCATTTTGATAAGGCGTAAAAAGATATCTGTAGGTATGTTGAGATAAGAAGCGATTTGCTTCAATTGTTCACCCTCATTAAAGAAGTGGTGACAAATCCAACCTGTCAGTATGCCAAGTAAAATAGCAACAACAATATACTTTAGCAATTTCTTTTGCTTCATATGAACCTCTATCCATTTGATTCAATCATCCTTTGATGGGATTTGAATGATTGAAAGCTTTCCTTGTTAGTTCAGTTCGGTTGTTCTAACGATGTTATCTTCCTAGATCTGTATCTGTTTTAACCGAATCGAATATGGCGATGTTGTTATGGAGATGGATTGTTGCTCGATTTTGAAGCGGTGTGAAATGCAAAAAAATATTGATCCATGCATTTTTTGCATAATAAAGGTTAAGTAGATTGAAGAAAATCAAGTGATTTTAAACGTATGGTAAAAAATATATAAATCAAAAAATTAACTAATTTTTAAAGTTAAAAGAATTATAAAATTTATAAAAATAATTTAAATACAATAATTTATTTTGTGTTGATAAAATTGTTATGTGGTTAGAAGATTCTTCTTTTATAAAAATGAAAAAAATAGAATTATAAAAAAGGCACCTATTTAGAGATGCCTTTTTTGTTATGCATTTTTTTAACGGCGATTGGCTAAGAAACGACCTAGACGGGTAATTGCTTCACGTAATTCATTTTCAGCAGGTAAGAAAACCACGCGGAAATGATCAGGTGTTGGCCAGTTAAAGCCTGTACCTTGCACCAATAAAACTTTTTCTGCACGTAGCAAATCAAGCATTAACTTTTCATCATCTTCAATTGGGTAGATGTTCGGGTCAAGGCGCGGGAAACAGTACATTGCTCCATCTGGTTTTACACAACTTACGCCTGGAATTTCATTAAGCATTTCCCACGCAATATTACGCTGTTCATATAAACGGCCACCAGGACGGATCAAGTCATTAATTGATTGATAACCGCCTAGGGCAGTTTGAATCGCATATTGAGCTTGAACGTTAGCACATAGGCGCATTGACGCTAACATGTCTAATCCTTCGATATAGTCGGCAGCACGGCTTTTATCACCCGTAATTGCCATCCAACCTGAACGGAAGCCTGCAATACGATAAGCTTTTGATAAACCATTAAAAGATACGCAAAGCTGGTCGCCCGCTAATGATGCTACTGAAACATGTTCAATACCGTCATAAATAATTTTGTCGTAAATTTCATCAGCAAATAAAATTAGATCATATTTTTTTGCAATCGCTACAATCTGTTCAAGAATGTGGCGTGGATATACCGAACCCGTAGGGTTGTTCGGGTTAATGATGACAATACCGCGAGTATTCGGAGTAATCTTACTTTCAATATCAGCAATATCTGGGTACCAGCTATTTTCTTCATCACATTTATAATGAATTGCTGTGCCGCCTGAAAGATTAACTGCTGCTGTCCAAAGCGGATAATCCGGCATTGGAATCAGCATTTCGTCTCCATCATCTAATAGGCCTTGCATAGCCATTACGATGAGTTCAGATACGCCATTACCAATATACACGTCATTGACATGCATATTGAGAATTCCTTTTTGCTGGTAATACTGACAAATTGCTTTGCGAGCAGGGAAGATACCTTTTGAGTCAACATAACCAATTGCATTTGGTAAGTTTAAAGCAACATCATTAATAATTTCTTGGGGTGCTTCAAAACCAAATGGAGCAGGGTTGCCGATATTCAGCTTGATAATCTTATGTCCTTGCTCTTCCATTTCATTGGCGGCTCGTAAAACTGGCCCACGGATGTCATAACAAACATGCTCAAGCTTCGATGATTTTTTGATTTCTCGAGTAGATGGCATGGAATGGATGGTAGCAGTATTTTTAGACATAACGGGATTCACTTTTGCATATCGGTATAAATAACTTTTAAATGTTTTAACTGTTACCAAATTTAGATCATGTTGATCTTTCAATAGTTCAACAATTTTTTCATGGGTAAAACCCGATTGTTGATATTGTTTGATAATTGGTAGTAGTTGTTGGAAAACCACACTTTTTTTCTGAGACATGTTCTGTCCTATACAACCGTGCGCACTTAGAATAGCACTATGTTTGCTTGCTTTAAAGAAGATTAGTAATAAATTTGCTTACTTTTGATTTTGTATTTTGCTTACTTTTTGCTTTTTGTTCTTTATATGTTTAAATTCCAACAAATTTTACGTTCAGAGACTAGTGTTTTTGTGATGAATGGCGTAAATATAAAACTCGATCATCAGAAATGTTTACTTCAGAATAAAAGGTGTATGTCATGGGAAAAGTCAATAAAACAGACCGGGAATGGCAAAGAGAGTTATCACCAGAAGAGTATCGGATTACACGACAAAAAGGCACTGAACCTGCATTTACGGGGCAATACTGGAATACTAAGCAACATGGTACTTATGTTTGCCGTTGCTGCGGCGCAGAGTTGTTCTCATCAGATACCAAATATGATAGCGGTTGCGGTTGGCCAAGTTTCTTCCGTCCGATCAATGGTGCTGTCATTGATGAACATGAAGATTTAACGCATGGTATGGTCAGAACTGAAATAGTTTGTCATGATTGCGAAGCTCATTTAGGGCATGTATTTGAAGATGGACCACAGCCGACTGGTTTGCGCTACTGTGTAAACTCGGCATCATTACAACTGAAAACAGAAGAAAAAAATGATGAGGAAACCTATCCATGAGTAATATTTATCAGTTTGAAGCTGAGCTGTTAGAGGGTGAAGTTAAGCAATTAGCTGATTATAAAGGTAAAGTTTTACTAATTGTAAACACTGCCAGTAAATGTGGTTTTACACCACAATTTGCTGGCCTCGAAAAACTTTATGAAAAATATAAAGATCAAGGATTAGAAGTTTTAGGTTTTCCCTGCAACCAGTTTGGTGGGCAAGATCCAGGAAGCAATAAAGAAATTGGTAGCTTCTGTCAGCGTAACTATGGGGTGAAATTTCCCATGTTTGCTAAAGTTGATGTAAAAGGCCCAGAAGCCCATGTGATTTTTAGATATTTAACACGTGAAGCTAAAGGTATTTTAGGTAGTAGTAGCATTAAATGGAACTTTACCAAATTCTTGGTAGGTAAAGATGGTGCTGTTTTAAATCGCTATGCACCTACGACTAAGCCAGAAGCTTTAGAAGCTGATATTGAAAAAGCATTAGCGAGTTAATTGTTTAAATGAACGCTATTCCTCAAGCTTTTGAGTTTTGGCAGGATGGGCGAATGCCGTATGTTGAAACCAGAAGATCCTGTTTTAGCCGAACGTGTTATAAGTCTCATAGTCATCCAACGTTTTCTATCGGGGCTATAGACGAGGGGAATAGCGTTTTTCAAAGTTCATTTGGTACACCCCAAAAGATTGATGCTGGTACTTTGGTGATCGTACCCGCACATATTGAGCATTCATGTAACCCTTTGCCAGATCAAGCTTGGAGCTACCAAATGCTACATTTGGACATAAGGTGGTTAAATCAGCTGTATTCAGAATTTCGAGAACATGGTCTGGATTTACATCTGCCTCAGCATAAGCCGCTCATAATAAAAGAAGAAACTTTATATCAGGCTTTTTCTGATATGAATGAAACTTTATTCGATCCTGAAAAATTAATTATTGAAAAAGAACAGTCGCTGATCTATTGCCTTACCCAGTTGTTACTCCCACATTTCGTATTAGAAGAAATACAAAAAACTGAATATTTGTATGAAGATTTTTTGGACTTAATTCATATTATTAAATCGTCAGAACAATTTATTTCTCTTGAAGAGCTTGCAGAGCAGGTTGGTCTTAGTCGATATGCAATCATTCGTTTATTCAAGGCCAATGTTGGTTTAACTCCACATGCATTTCAAATTAATTTAAAGATTAATCAAGCCAGAGCTCAATTAAAGCAAGGGATTTCACTCGCAGAGCTAGCTGTCAATTTAGGCTTTAGTGATCAAAGCCATTTTCATAAAGCTTTTAAAGCACATACGGGAATTACTCCTCGACAGTTTCAACTTGCAGCCGCGCAATAATTTACAAGAAATTATTTTTCTCTATTTTTAAGCTACTCCATACAGTTTTAAAGATGAAATCGTTATGGAAGTTTTTTTGGTTATCGCCGTTACTCACTTTTTAGCACTACTATCTCCAGGTCCAGATTTTTTTCTTATTTTGACCAGTCTTTTGCAAAAAGGAGCGCGTTATACCTATGGCGTTATTCTGGGAATTACTTTGGGTAATGCTGTTATCTTAATGGTGTGTATATTTGGACTTATGGTTCTTGGTAATTTAAGTACAATGATTCTTTTAGTACTTAAATGGATGGGGGCTGGATATTTAGCTTATTTGAGTTTTCTCTGTTTTAGAGCCACTCAAGGAACAAACTTAAATATTACTGTTGCTGAAAATAGTTTGTTTGAACAAGAGTCTAGTTATAAGAGTAAAGCTAAAAGCTTGGCTCTGGGTTTGCAATCCAGTCTTCTTAATCCTAAAAATATTATGTTTTATAGTAGTTTAATGCTACTTATTCAACAGGAATTTAGCTTATTTCAAAAATTACTAATGAGTATATGGATGACAGGAGTGGTTTTCGGGTGGAATTTATTATTAGTTCGTTTATTGCGTCAAGAGCGTGTATTAGCACAGATTAAACGCTCTGCTAGAGGAATATATTATTGCTCCAGTCTGGCTTTCATTTTTTTCGCAGTGTTATTGGTTGCCTATAGTTAAAGCAGATCGCATAGCCTTCTAAATAAAACTGAAGGCTATGCAATTTTGCTGGGTTTAAAGAATCGCTTTTAAACGTTTAACAACTTCTTCACATTGTGCCAAATCTGCTACTAAAGCCATACGCACATGATTGGCACCAGGGTTACCTTGTTTGGTATCACGAGATAGATAACGACCCGGTAAAACTTTAATGTGTGCTTTTTCCATCAGCATCTTGGCAAAAGTTTCATCATTATCGACTTTTAACCAGTAATAAAAACCGGCATCAGGTTTTTGTAATGGGAGGAGATGACCTAGCTCAGATTGGAATAAATCAAACTTTGCACGATATTGCTTACGGTTTTCTTCAACATGGTTTTCATCGTTCCACGCTGCGATTGAAGCAAGCTGGTGTTGTACTGGCATTGCAGCGCCGTGATAGGTGCGGTATTGCAAATATGGCTTTAACAGATCGGTATCACCCGCTACAAAACCTGAGCGCAAACCCGGCAAGTTTGAGCGTTTTGAAAGTGAATGAAATACGATACAGTTTTTGTAGTCATCACGACCAAGCTCAGCACAAACTTCTAATAGACCAGTAGGTGCTTGATCAAACCAAAGCTCTGAATAGCATTCATCAGAAGCAATAACAAAATTATATTGATCAGATAAGGCAATTAGCTTTTTAAATTGTTCTTTAGAAAGCACAGTACCTGTTGGGTTACCTGGTGTACATACAAAAAGAAGGGCTGTCTTTTCCCAAACTTCTGCTGGTACAGCATCAAAATCACCTAAATAGCCATTTTCTTCCGTGCAATTAATGAAGTATGGCTTTGCACCTGCAAGTAAAGCTGCACCTTCATAAATTTGATAAAACGGATTCGGCATCACCACATAAGGTGCATCTTCACGATTAATTAATGCCTGTACAAAAGAGAAAATGCCTTCACGTGTACCAGAGACAGGCAAGATGTGGTTTTCAGCACTAATGCTGTTAAGTTTAAAGCGCTTAGTTAACCAATCTGCAATGCTTTGGCGAAGCTCTGGTAAGCCTTTACTGTTTGGATAAGTTGATAAATGGTTAAAGTTATCAATAATAGCCTGTTTAACAAACTCTGGTGCTGGATGCTTAGGTTCGCCAATTGATAGAGGAATCAAGGGAAGGTTAGCAGGAGTAGTATCCTTAAAAAGTTGGTTTAACTTTTCAAATGGATACGGGTGTAATAACGACAAGCTAGAGTTCATTAAACAGTTACCAAGTAGTTGAGTTTCAGTGCTGACAAATTTGATTAGATGCTTCATCTAATGCAGCTTTCAGTTTTTCCGAGAAGAGTTTGACCTCTTCGTTATTCAGCGGTTTTCCATCTTTTTTGGTGACAAAGAAAATATCTTCGGCACGTTCACCTAAAGTTGCGATTCGGGCTGAATGGATGTCTAAACCTTGCATCATAAATAAACCACCCACGCGTGCAAGTAGACCGGGGTGATCGAGTGTTGAAATTTCGACCATATTTTGCTGTAAGGCTTCATTTAATGTTACGTCGACTGTATTTTCAATATCGAAATGACGTAATTGACGTGGAATACGACGTTGCATGAGTCCCGGATATTGGTCTGGTTGGCTAAGGGCTTTCACTAATGCATTTTTAACGGTTTCTTCACGTTCTGGGTCGGTAAGCAATGTCCCGAAACGATCAAGTACAACATAAGTGTCTAAGCTAAATGCTGTACTTGCCGTGATAATTTTTGCATCCTGAACGTCTAAGTTCATTCGGTCTAAAACGGCAACAGTGGTGGCAAATAGGTTAGGTTGATCGCGAGTATAAATAAAGATTTGCACCGCATCTTGAGCTGCTTTACGGTGAGCACGCAAGAGGACTAATGGCTCTGGATTATCACCGTGTTTTAAAATTGCTTGTGTATGCCACGCAATTTCATCCGCTGATTCTTTAATGAAGTATTCATCACCTAGTTCTTGCCATACTTTTTCGACATCTGCCAATGCGAAGTTATTTACCAGCAATTCACTTGCTGCAAATTTGGTGTCTTCAATCAGCATTTGGTAGTCAACGGGACGGCCTAAACCTGTACGGATTACATCACGAGCATGCGTATAAAGTTGACGCATGAGAGAAGCGCGCCATGTGTTCCATAGTTTTGGATTTGTCGCGTTAATATCGGCAACCGTTAAGGTATATAGATAATCAAGATGCTCCATATCGCCCAGTTTCTCTGCAAAATCTTTCACGACATCAGGATCAGAAATATCTTTTTTTTGAGCGGTCAAAGACATGAGCAAATGGTTTTGAATAAGCCATGCAATTAATTTGCATTCACGCTCTGTAAAGCCATGTGCACGGCCAAACTCAATCGCGTCTTCTGCGCCGAGTTCGCTGTGGTCACCACCGCGACCTTTTGCGATGTCATGGAATAAAGCAGCAATGAACACAATATCTTGACGAGCAAGACGTTGGAAAACTGAACTTACTACAGGGAATTCTTTGGCAAATTCAGGTTCTCTAAAACGATTTAAATTACGCAGCAATAATAATGTGTGAGCATCGACCGTATAGATATGGAACAAGTCATATTGCATAAGGCCCATAATTTGGCCAAAAGCAGGAATATAGTTTCCTAAAACACCATATCGTTTCATCGCAACCAAGGTATCGTATAAACGATATGGTGAGCGAATAATCGACATAAACAGTGCTTGATGCTCTGGATTATCGCGATAACTTTGGTTGATTCGTTTTGCGGCAAGAATAAGTAAGCGTAAAGTCCGGGCGCGAATACCTTCAATATCTGGTCGATTGGCTAAAATATAGAACAACTCTAAAATCGCGCTTGGATGCTCGGCGAATATTTTATGATGTTGTACGGCAAGTTTATTATCGACAATTTTAAAGTGATCGTTAACAACTTCAATTTTGCGTTCATAGTTGGGCAGTCGAGGAGTAATCACTGACTCGCTAAAATACGCAAGCAACATTTCATTGAGTGTTGAAACTTGCTGCGCCGTACGGTAGTAGCGTTTCATGAACTGCTCAACACCATAATTTACAGGTTGGCCTTCTTGACGAACATAACCAAATTTAGCGGCAATTTCCCTTTGGTGGTCAAAGAGTAAACGGTTTTCATCACGTTTAGCTAAACGGTGTAAATGATGTCGAATTTCCCAAAGAAAACTTTCAGCTTCTTCTAAAACTGCCAATTCAAACTCTGAAATGAAACCTAAATGCACTAAGTCATAAATACGATTTACGCGAAAGTGACGTTTGGCTATCCAGCCAATTTGGTTAATGTCACGTATACCACCCGGTGCATTTTTAATGTCGGGTTCTAAATTACTTTCAGTATTGTTGTGTTGATGGTAACGCTTGGCTTGTTCGGCCATTTTTGCGTCATAGAATGTTTTGTCAGTCCATGTCTGCGAAACAATACGGCGAGGCCATTTCGCAAGCTGACTATTGCCAGTAATTAACCGCGCTTCAATTAAAGTTGTTGCAACGGTTAAATCGGTAGCAGCCTGTTCAACACAGCTTTGAATCGTGCGAACACTAATGCCGGGTTTAAAGTTTCCAACGTCCCATAAAGAAGAAATAAATGTAGAGATACGTTTTTCGTTTTCTTCGTTAATTTCATGCTCCGATAGGATCATGATATCGACATCGGAATAGGGCAACATTTCACGGCGCCCATAACCGCCTACAGCAAAAAGGCCCAGTTCTGTCTGATCGAGTTCAGCATGTTTCCATAAAAAGATCAGTGCTTCATCTACTAAATCTGAACGGGCTTTAATGATTTCACGAATAGATTGCCCATTTTCATATGAATCTTGCAACTGTTTTTCTACATCCGTTCGCCACTGATTAATGGCTTTAATATCATGATGACTTGAGACATAGTTCAACAATGGCGATATATTGATCATGAAAATGGGTCTACCAATAAGTAAAAATTAAGAGTTTGTTTGAACGCTTACTTGATCAGCGGTTTCTTTCGCTAAAGTACGAGCAAGATCAGTATTTTCAGCACGAGCGGTTGCTACCCCCATACGACGACGTTTGAAACCTTCTGGTTTGCCAAACAGGCGTAAATCGGTGTCTGGGTGTGTTAAAGCTACATTGAGATTGCTATAACTTAAATTGCTGGCATCAACTCCAGCATAAATTACCGCACTTGCTGCAACACTGTGGCGTGCTGTGTTTACAGGTAAACCTAAAATTGCACGTGCATGCAGTTCAAATTCACTTTGAAACTGAGATGCTAAAGTTACGAGTCCTGTATCGTGTGGGCGAGGTGAGACTTCACTAAACCAAACCTTGTCGCCTTTAATAAACAGTTCTACACCAAAAATACCACAGCCACCAAGTGCAGTTGTCACTTTATTTGCAATACGTTTTGCTTCTTCGAGTGCCGCCGCCGTCATTGGTTGAGGTTGCCAGCTTTCTACATAATCCCCGGCATCTTGGCGGTGACCAATTGGGTCACAGTAATGAGTTTCGATTTCACCAGTTTCAGGGTTTTTAGCGCGAACGGTAAGTAATGTAATTTCAAAATCAAAATCAATTTGAGATTCAATAATAACCGTGCCTTGGTTAACACGGCCACCTTGCATCGCATATTCCCAAGCTGCATCGACTTCATCGAAACTTTTTACACGAGACTGACCTTTACCTGAAGATGACATGACTGGTTTTACAAAGTTTGGATAACCAATGTCATCGCAAGCGGCGCGGAAGCTTTCGAGCGTATCAGCAAAACGATAAGCAGAAGTAGGTAGGCCAAGTTCTTCAGCCGCAAGACGGCGGATGCCTTCACGGTTCATTGTGAGGTTTACAGCTTTAGCAGAAGGGATGACAGTTGCTGTTTTGCTCGCTTCAATTTCAAGTAAAACTTCTGTCGCAATTGCTTCAATTTCTGGAACAATTAAATTTGGTTTAATTTTCTCGATGAGTTGTTTTAATTGGGCAGGATCTGCCATGTTTAACACATAAGAAAAATGTGCAACTTGCATTGCTGGTGCATGATCATAACGGTCGGCTGCATGTACTTCTACACCAAGGCGTTGTAAGGAAATTACAACTTCTTTGCCAAGCTCTCCTGAACCTAACAATAAAACTTTAAATGCAGAAGATTGAAGTGGGGTACCGAGTGTCACGCTCATGCGAATCATCCTGACAAAATTATTTTTTTAAGCATAGCAGAACTTATGGTGGAGTTAAGCCTTATCATGCATAAAAAAAGTAATTTTGTCGGACAATTAAAAAAGTGGTTTTTAGATATTAACCTGATAGTTTAAAAGCAATTCATCCGCATTTTTACCACGGATGCCCCAATTTTCTTTAGGTGTTTCAAAAATAGTAATTTCAATGTCTTGTGGAGAAATTCTACATTGTTCTTGAATATTACGAAATAAGGTTTGGATAAGCTGCTTTTTAGTGGCTGCACTGCGGCCTGCAAACATTGAAAGTTCAATAATAATGTAATGCTGGCTTCTGTCAGAAGGGTAAATGAAATTTCCTGGTTTAAGGCTAATAAAACGTTGAAATCTTTTCTCAACAGGATATTTCAATTCTTCAATAAGCGCCTGATGGATTGCATGAGAAAGTAATTCTCGGTACTGCATAATGGTTTGTTCATTTGCATAAATTTTAACTTGTGACATTTTTATCTCTATATAAGTAGCTAAGGTTATCTTTTTAATCAATTCAAAAATTAAATCTTCCAAGCCAGAAGTTTCAATCTTAAACGCCTCTGGCCAGATTTTATTTTATATAAGGAAGATAAGTTTATCTATTTATAAAGGTAAATAAGTATAGATCAGACCATAAACAATTGCGGCAGTTAAAGTTGCTGGTACGATTTTCTTAAATTTAAAATAAAGACCTGCTAAAACTAAAAAACCGATAAGCATTGCGAAACTCTTATTGGGAGTTTCAAGGAGAGGTGGAAGGGTAGCAACTACAAACATGGCACTAATTGCAGATATTCCAATACTCCCTAAGGCAATTTTGATCCAGATTGAGCCGCGTCTTTGTTGGTTGCTCTGTAGTTTTTGTATTACGAAAAAAGGTCCAAAGCGTGAAGCAAAATTGGCTATGCCCACAATAATGCCGACCAGAATAATTTCTAGGTTCATATTAAGCCTCAACCTCATCATGCTGTTTCAGTACATAATGTTTAAATAGACCAGCTAAAATGCCTGAAAAAATACCTATAAAGATAGCCGCTGATAAGTTAATCCAATAACACGCCAAAGCTGAAACTACTAAAGATACAGCAACAACAAGGCTATGCTTTCGTTCAAATGCGGCTAATAAAAAACTTAAAAATAAAGCAGGTAATAAGAAGTCTAAAGCTGCTTGTAAAAACTTTGGCAAATGAGCAACTTGATCGGCAAATAATCCACCTAACAAAGAGCCACTTGCCCAAGCCATCCAACTAAATAGACTTAGGCCAAGCATCCAAGACTCGGACCATTGTTGTCTGCGTTGTGAAAGTTGGATCATTCCACTGGCAAAAACTTCATCCGTTAAGCCCCAAGCCCATACTGCAGTTTTCTTAAGATTTAATTTATTTGGAATCAGGTTGTATAGAGCAGGTCCATAAAGGACATGGCGAATATCTAGTGCAATAACTGTTAATGCTGTTAGCCAGATGGATGAACCGCTAGCCAAAAGAGCGACAACCAAAAATTGGCTAGCGCCAGCATACATTGAACAAGATAGAAAAAAGGCTTCCCATGGTGTAAAACCAAACTGGGATGCAGAAACGCCAAAGGCAAAAGAAACGGGTAAATAGGTGAGTACGATAGCTTGGCTATCTTTGGCGCCTTGCCAAAAAGTTGCTGTTTGGGCAGGCATCAATTGTTGTTCGGACACAATACACCTTGGCAATAAACCAAATGATAAAAATACTTGAAAGATTGAGTATTGTAGCTGAATTTAATAGCATAGTGCCGAAATGTTTAATCGGCAGTTTGATATGTTGAAGGCAAAGATTCGTTTAGTTTATATCGCCATGATGAGTGCAGGTATTTTTACATTGCAGGGCTGTGATAATGGTAATCAGGGTGTAGAAAAAAAAGTAGAAATTAAGCCAGCACCGAAACTAACCAATGATGCAACTGTTTATGCTCAAAAAGCATGGACATTAATTAACACGGTTGAGCATTTAGTTTATGAAAAACAACTCAGCCAAATTGATGACAAAGTTCGTAAACCTTTACGTCAATTGAGTACAGACTGGCGCATTAATGTAAAAATGACGGATTCGGTGACAGAAGGGAAATATGCACTCTGCCGTAAGGCCCTGACAAGTTTAGATATATGGGCACGCGAAACACTAGAAAACAATAGTTCAGTTGCCCAAAAACAAGCGGACTATGAGCGAGATAAGGCTCAATGTAAGGATGCGATCGATACACCGAATCTTGGAAATACTTCGCCAAAATAAAAATAATGAATCTAAAAAAGCGAGATGATCAATCTCGCTTTTTTTTGCTTTTAAACGATAATGAGTGAATGTGAATTACGGTTTTGTGGCAGCTTTAGCGGTGTTTACAGTTTTCACAGCATCTTGTTTCATTTGATGAGTCATTTGCTGTGATTCATGTTGAGCATGAGTCGCGCTGGTCATTGCATCATGTTTTTGAGTGCTTAAATCTTTTTTAACATCCTGTTTAGTTTTAGTTGCCTCTTTCTTGGCTTTTTGAGCGGTAGTTTTTCCATGTACCGCTACACATTTTCCACCTTTGTGATTCGGTCCTGTACCGCCTTGTAGTTGAGTTCCTTTTGGACATGCAAATGTCGAAACACTTAACATAGCCAATACGCCTGCTGTAAGAATTGTTGATAATTTTTTCATGTTAATCAGCGCCTTGTTGAGTATTATTGCTCAGCTTGAGTGTAGGGTGAAAATATCTGCTTTAACACATTCATTTTGTGGAAATAGAGTTTGAACAATGTTTTGATTTGCAGTGTTATCTAATTTTTTAATTTAATTTTAAGTTTTTATTATTTAGCCGCTTTTAAAAAATTAGGATTGTGCTTTAGCAACTACTTTCAATTTCTCAATATCTAGAATCTCAATTTTTCTAAAAGCAATTTTAATGATTTTCTGTTTTTCGAGCAGGCTCAGTTCATGATTGATCGTTTGTCTAGATGTGGTCAGCATATTTGCCAACTGTTCTTGAGAAATATGGATGTGATGATCTTGAATAAGAATATGATTCCCATATCCTTCTAAAATGAATAGAAGGCGCTGCGCCAGTCTTTGAGAAATACTACATGTTTGGATAGCAATCTGTTCTAAGAAAACGTACCTGAGTTTTTGGCTGGTTAAAAGTGCAAAATAGTACCAATAATATGGATTATCCTTGAGTAGCTCATTTAAAGGCTTCGCTGGAATATGTAGAACTGTGCTTTTTTTCAAGGCAATCGCATCGTGTGAGCGCGGTTCATGATCAATCAATGATATTTCACCAAACCACATGATTGGCTCAGCAATAGCAGAAAGTGCTTCATTACCATTTACATCGACATAACCCAAGCTAATTGAGCCTTCAAGTACGGTATAAATGCCATCAAATAGATCTTGAGCATGGAAAACATAGCTATTTTTCTCAAAGGTGATTTGCTTGCCATGTTCTAAAATAAAATTTTGGAATGTTTCTGGAAGCACACTAAACCATGTGTTTTCTTTTAGTCGATTAATATAAATTAGGTCCAATATTCGGTCATCCATGAAAAAATTCTTTACTTTGTCAAATAGCTGACAACTTTAAGTTTTCCTTATTTGTACAGTATGACTATATGTAAGTGAATAGGGAATAACTCATGTCAAATCTGGAGCAACAGCTTAGCAAATATGCGGCTTACCACTTAAATCATAAAAATATTTTGACGCACTTTATCGGTATTCCGCTCATCGTGTTTTCAATTTTGTGTTTAACCGCAAGAGCTGGAGTCGATATTGGTAGTTTTAAACTGACTTTAGCCATAGTCCTGATTGCAGCTAGTACGATCTATTATTTTATTTTAGATAAAGTATTTGGCTTACTCATGCTCGTTCTTTTAGCTGCTGTGTATCCACTGGCGAGCCAAATTGCACAGTTATCTTTTGGAGAATGGTTAGTAGCAAGTATTGGTTTCTTTGTGGTGGGTTGGGTCTTTCAGTTTGTGGGACATTATTTTGAAAAGAAAAAACCTGCTTTTGTTGATGATGTGATAGGACTTGCGATAGGACCATTATTTGTATTGGCAGAATTTGTTTTTATGCTAGGTTTTAGAAAGCCTTTGCATGCACGTATTTTACAAGAGGCGCGTAGTAAACGAGAGACGATGGATTTAAGTCATTAAACATAAAAAAAGCCCCAACATATTGGGGCTTTTTTAGCTTTAACTTAAACGTTAAAACGGAAGTGCATTACATCGCCGTCTTGAACAACGTAAGTTTTACCTTCTAAACGCCATTTACCAGCTTCTTTAGCGCCGTTTTCACCGTTGTATTGTACGAAGTCATCATATGCAACAACTTCAGCACGGATGAAGCCTTTTTCGAAGTCGGTATGAATCACACCAGCGGCTTGAGGAGCGGTTGCGCCAACTTTTACTGTCCATGCACGTACTTCTTGTACACCAGCAGTGAAATAAGTTTGTAAACCTAAAAGTGCATAACCTGCACGAATAACCACATTTAAACCTGGTTCTTCCATGCCCATTGCTTCTAAAAACTCAGCACGATCTTCATCTTCTAATAATGAAATTTCAGCTTCGATTTGGTTGCAAAGAGGAACAACAATTGCGTTTTCCTCAGCAGCAAGTTTTTTAACTGCTTCTAAGTGCGGGTTGTTTTCAAAACCATCTTCTGCAACGTTTGCAATATACATCGTTGGTTTTAAAGTCATTAAACCAAAACCACGAACTAATTTACGTTCGTCATCAGACAAATCAGCTGCACGAGCTGGTTTACCTTCGTCAAGTAACGGTTGGATTTTTTCTAAAACTGCTTTAGTTGCTACAGCTTCTTTGTCACCGCCTTTAGCAACTTTAGTTAAGCGTAAAATTGCTTTAGCAACAGTTTCAAGATCGGCAAGTGCAAGTTCAGTATTGATGGTTGCGATATCGTCTAACGGATCAATTTTACCATTTACGTGAATCACGTTTTCGTCTTCGAAACAACGTACAACGTGTGCAATTGCATCAGTTTCACGGATGTTAGCAAGGAATTGGTTACCTAAGCCTTCACCTTTTGATGCACCAGCAACAAGACCTGCAATGTCCACAAATTCCATTGTAGTTGGCAAAATACGTTGCGGCTTAACAATTGCAGCAAGTTTGTCTAAACGTGGATCTGGTACAGGAACAATACCTGTGTTTGGTTCAATGGTACAGAAAGGGAAGTTTTCCGCTGCAATCGCTGCTTTCGTTAATGCATTGAAAAGGGTAGATTTCCCTACGTTTGGCAGACCAACAATACCGCAATTAAAACCCATGAAAACCACTCACAAATGTGTAAATTAAAAATTGTCGTTGATTTTACATGAAAGCCATGACAAAGTCATGGCTAGAGCAGGGTTGTATTGCGTTTAAACTTTACGTTTATCAAGTTGCTGGGCTAATGCATCGCCAGTCGCTTGTACCAACATGACTAAAACAATTAAGACTAAAATGACAGCCACCATAATTTGCATATCAAAACGTTGATAACCATAACGATAAGCAATGTCTCCTAATCCACCTGCACCGATAGCACCGGCAATTGCAGAAGAGTTAATCATGGTCACAATAGTCACGGTAAAGCCTGCCACAATACCCGGCAAAGCCTCTGGTAAAAGCACATGCCAAATAATTTGTTTACGGTTACAACCCATGGCTTGAGCAGCTTCAATTAAGCCTTGGTCGACTTCACGTAAGCTGACTTCTGCAATACGAGCAAAAAAGGGAATTGCAGCAATCGTCAATGGAACAACGGCTGCCCAAACGCCATAACTTGTACCTACAATCCAGCGAGTAAGCGGAATAAGTGCAACCATTAAAATAAGAAAGGGCACAGAACGAGTAATATTAATGACCCAACCCAAAGCCTGATTAATCTTTTGTGACGGATGAATGCCATGCTCAGAAGTGCTAACTAAAACAACAGCAATAGGTAAGCCAATTAAAAAAGCAATAAACGCAGATGCACCTACCATGAGTAAGGTGTCTACAGTTCCAGTAATTAATAAATCAATGAGCTGGTCGTGCATAGCCAAGTACCTCAAATTGTGCAATTGCAGTTAATGCGTCTTGTCGTAGAGATGAAAGATCAATTTCTACGTTAGGAATACCGACTAAAAGTGAGCCAATAATGTGCCCTTGAATGGTATCGACCTGACTTTGATATAAATTGACAGGTGCTTTAAATCTGGCAAGTAGTTCTTGAATATCGGGAACTTGATGTGCTTCAGCCTCATATTTCAGTTTTACAATAATATGTGTCGAATTTTCATCGGGTAGAGGAGTGATTTTAAAAGGCAGAGTGATCTGCTCAAGGTTCAACAATTCCTGAGTAATTTGTTGCTCTGGTCGTGAAAATACAGACCAGACTTGTCCAGCCTCTACTATCTCACCTTGATCAATCACCACCACTTGATCACAAATTTCTCGAATGACCTGCATTTCATGAGTGATGAGTACAATCGTTAGACCCAGTTCCTGATTAATCTTTTTAAGTAAAGCCAAAATAGTGGCGGTACTTTCAGGGTCAAGTGCCGAGGTGGCTTCATCACAAAGTAAAATTTCTGGGTGGTGAACAAGTGCACGTGCAATACCGACACGTTGCTTTTGTCCGCCTGAAAGTTGTGATGGATAATGACCAGACTTATCTGCAAGACCTACGAGTGCCAGAACTTCATTTACACGTTGATCGATATCTGCTTTGTTGTAATTGGAAACTTTTAAGGGCAATGCCACATTTTCCCAAACTGTTTTTGCAGACATTAAATTGAAATGTTGAAAAATCATTCCAATTCGTTGACGGGTTTGAATGAGTTCAGCATGGCTCAATTCAGCAATGTTTTGTTGATGAATATGAATGCTGCCTGTATTCACTTGTTCTAAGCCATTTAAAGTGCGGAGTAGGGAAGATTTTCCCGCACCACTTTTACCAATAATGCCTAAAATCTTACCTTGAGGAATATCAAGGTTAATCTCTTTTAAAGCATGCAGTTTTTGACCTTGCGATTGGTAAAACTTATTTAAACCGCGAATTTTGATATGAGGTAGAGAAAAATCAACTTGTGATCCAAAACTCACCATTGTCATTCTCCTTATTTCCAGCCTTGAAACCACATCCCTTGCCCAAAGTCTTTATCCAGAATGTCTTGTGCTTGTTTTGAGTTCTGGAATGCTTTAACAAAGGTTGCAAGTTTTTGGTTTTTATCTTGGTAATCGCGACGAGTCACAAACAAAATTGCATATTTTTTATCGATTGGATCTAAAAATAATGCGCTATGTGGGTCGGTTACCTTTGCCATTTTTAAGTAGTGGGGGAAGCCGAAAATTAAATCGACATCATTATATGCATGTGCTGTTTGGGGGCCTTCAACTTCAACGAAGCTCAGCTGTTTGGGATTAGCAATAATGTCTTGAGTGGTTGAAAGTTCATTATTAATGTCTTTAAGCTGAATTAAGCCAGCGCGATGTAATAAAATTAAAGCACGGGCTAAGTTAACCGGATCATTTGGAATAGCCACACGTGCTTTTGACGGTAACTCTCCAAGTGATTTATATTTTTTTGAATATAAACCTACATGACTTCCTGAACCTACACCAAATGCGTGTAAGTCATAACCCGTTTCTTTAACAGCATTACGTAGAAATACGCTTTGCTGGAAAAAGTTTGCATCAATATCACCGTTTTGTACGGCAACATTGGGTGCTCGCCAATCAGAAAATTCAACGAGTTTGACATGAACGCCTTGCTTTTCTACTTCATTGGCCACGCTTTGTAGTAGCTCAGCATAAGGTGGGCTAATGCCAATCGTTAAAACATCATCGGCTTCTTTATTTTTAATATAACGGTAACCGATGAGGCCCAGAACTACGATTAAAATCGTAATTCCGAGTAACCAATGCTTATGCTGTTTGAACTGAATTGCCATAATCTTTCCGTTATTACTTCCAGCCAGGGAACCAAAGTGTTGGCCCAATCTCAGCATCTAACACAGCTTTAACTTTTGGCGAGTTTTGATAGATCTCAACAAATTTCTTCAATTTGTCGCCTTTATCCTGATAGTCATCACGCACTACAAACAAAATTGCATAACGTTTATTGGTATTGTCATCAAGTAAAAGTGCACTTTCAGGGTCAGCTGTTTTTGCTAAGCGCAAGTAATGTGGATAGCCAAAAGCCAAGTCAACATCATCAATTGCACGAGCAGTTTGTGGTCCTTCAACCTCTACGAATTGCAAATTTTTAGGGTTTGAAACTACATCTTTAAGTGCAGATAAATGATTGTTTGAATCTTTAAGCGTAATTAATTTAGCTTGCTGTAAAAGTAGTAGGGCACGACCTTGGTTTACTGGATCATTTGGAATGACTACGCGTGCGTTTTGTGGCAATTCATCTAAGCTTTTGTACTTCTTTGAATAAAGTCCCACATGTGATGCTGCACCCACTGCAAATGCCTTTAATTTAAAGCCTGTTTCTTTAATTGCATTGTCTAAGAAAGGTTGGTGCTGGAAAAAGTTCGCATCAATATCCCCATGATTTAAAGTAATGTTTGGTGTATTCCAGTCAGAAAATTCGACTAGTTTTACATTTAAACCCTGTTTCTTTGCTTCATCGGCAGCAGCTTGTAAAGTTTTTGCAAATGGAGGACTAATCCCAATCACAAGTTCATTTGAGCCACTTTGACGATGTTTATTCCAAAAGAATAAAGCAATAATAAGGACTACAACGACTAAGCCTATGCCTAGCCATTTTTTTGAGGCTGTTTGAGCCATGTCTATCTCCAAATTTAGGCGGTTATTTCTTCAATTGTTGTTAAGTTTTTGCTGTTGTTATAGGGACTACATCGGAACGCTTGAACAGGGTGTTGTTCTGGTAATTGGTCACCCCGATTAAAAATTTTGTTCCGTAATGAACCCGCTTTATATGCAGTTTTATAGCGACCACGTTGTTGTAGCTCAGGAATGACCAAGCGAATAAAGTCGTGGTGAGACTCAGGTGCAACAGTACGTGTTAAATTAAAGCCATCAATATCTGTTTCATCTAAAAGATGAATTAGGTATTCAGAAACTTCTTCGCCACTACCTACAATGAGTGGATAACGACCACCCAAAACATGCTGAGCTTTTAAGTCATTTTTCGTGATTTGTTGCTCTTTAAATTTTTCGGTAATCGAAACAATACTGTTACTTTTTTGGTAAGGAATCGCTTCATCGTCGGCAAATTTACTTAAGTCAATGCCTGTTGAACTTGCATAATGCGCGAGGCCAGCTTCAGGACTTGCATATTGACGATATTCATTAAGTTTGTGTACAGCGAGATCATGTGTTTCGGCAACAACAACGGTGATGCCAACGAAGACTTTAATGTCATCCGCTGAACGGCCTTGCTGTTCTGCAAGAGCACGAATCTTTTTCACTTGTTCTCGTATTTTTTCGGGTTTGTCGCCGCCAATAAATACACACTCAGCATGACGCGTCGCAAACTGCATACCTTTGGGGGAAGCACCTGCTTGAAACAGTGTCGGGGTGCGTTGTACAGAAGGAGACACCTGAAACACACCTTCACTTTGGTAATATTTTCCGTGGTGGTGAATGGTGTGAACTTTAGATGGATCTGTAAAAACACGTCGTGCTTTATCTTTTTTAACGGCTTCGTTTTCCCATGAACCTTCCCAGTATTTATAGCAAAGCTCTAAAAACTCTTCGGCTTGTTCATAGCGGGCATCGTGGTCTTTTAAACCTTTTTGACCAATCAAACGTTCTGCACTATCTAAATAACCCGTCACGATATTCCAGCCAATACGACCTTGAGTTAAATGGTCGAGACTCGCAAAGCGGCGTGCAAATTGATACGGATGTTCATAGCTTAAGTTCACAGTGACCCCAAAACTCAGGTTTTCAGTGACTGCCGCCATAGCTGAAATGAGTGTAGATGGGTCATGGCTTGGAAGTTGAATGGACTCTTTTAAAGTCAGATCAATACCATTTTGATAGACGTCATACACACCTGTAATATCGGCTATAAACAAGCCGTCAAATAAACCACTTTCTAAGGTTTTAGCTTGTTCTGTCCAATAGCTCAGTTCATTAAAGCGGTGTGATTCATCACGTGGATGTGTCCATAAGCCATGATTGATATGTCCAACACAGTTCATGTCAAAGGCGTTTAATAAAATCTCTTTTGCTTTGAAATCTGCCATTACAATGTCCCCCGTCGAGGTGGTAGAACACCGTTAAGAACATAGTTCCCAATAAAGTAATATTTCCATCGTGCAGCATCATGTAAGGTATGCACACGCGCATTGCGCCAGAAACGGTCTAGACCATCTTGTGATTGACTACCACGGCTACCAGCAAGTTCAATCAGCTTAGACGAAGCTTTTAGCGCCGTATCACTACTATGAGCACGTACTTTGGCAACATCGATGGATGCTTTCGCAATATTTTCTGGTGTGGTATCAATTTTTGCGGCATCGATTGATTGCGCAGCTTGTTTTAATAAAACTTCACTTGCTCGTACATCTACAGCAATGCGTCCTAGCTCATAAATCGTCAAAGGATCTTGATTGGCTGTTTCTACATTTGAATCAATCCATGGGCGAGCTTGATGCACTCTTTGCAAGCTTTCTTCAAAGGCTGCACGTGCAATACCTACCTCAATCGATGCATGCATGATTTGAGCAAAAGGGCCCACTAAGGTTGGTTGCAAAAATGCAGTATCAAAAGGAATAAGATCATCTGCATCTACAAAAACCTGATCAAATTTAACCGTGCCGCTACCTGTGGTTTTTTGCCCAAAGCCAGACCAGTCATCAACAAGTTTCAATCCTTGTGAACCACTTTTTACAAAGGCTAGATATTCTCGACCTGCATCGTCTAAAACTAAGGTTGGAATACGGTGAGCAAATAAACTTCCTGTGCAGTAAAACTTTTCTCCTTGAATCAGGTAGCCATTTTCGTGTGGACGGATATTGGTTTGCTTATGAGTTGAAGTTTTGGTTTTAAACTCAGCAAGTGCATTACCAAAGCGAGTGCCATTTAAAACTTCGCCATATAACCGTTGTTTTTGAGCTTCTGTACCTGTATTGCGCAATACTTCTAAAGCATAAAAATGGTTTTGTGGAATTTGTCCAATTGAACCATCTGCACCGCTTAAAAGAGCAATCACTTTAGCAACGGTATGACTTGAAACTTCGGCACCGCCATATTGCTTAGGTACTGTAATTGCCCAAAGTCCAGACTGGCTCAATGCATCAATTTCGGTATACGGTAAAATTCGCTTAGCGTCTCGTTCAACAGCAGTTTTTTTAAATTGCTCAGCAAATTGTTTGGCAATTTCTAAAGCTTCAGCATCATTTTGAATAATATGTGCTTGACCAGATGCCGATGTTTGTTTGGTTTGTACCGATTGATATGAAGTCATGACAATTTCTCCTTAAATCCAAGCATGGCGGGCAGGGAAATGACCATTAAGGTAATAATTGCCAATGGCATGTAATTTCCAGCGAACAGGGTCGTGTAAGGTATGTACACGGGCATTTCGCCAATGTTGATCTAAATTATGTTGGCTTAAGCTTGAACGGCTACCGCCCAGCTCTAGTAGTTTTTCAGAAATTTGTAGGGCAGCATCATTGGCATAGACTTTCGCTTCGGCAACCAGGATCGAAGCTTTTGCTACCTGTTCATCAGTCACAGTTTCAAGTTGGTCAAGTTCATCTAAATATTCAGCAGCTTCATCAAGCAGTAAAATTGCAGCATCGAGCAAAATATTTAACTTACCTACCTCTTGCAGGGTGTAATGTTCAAAGCTAGCTTTTTCAACATTTGCATCAATAATTGGACGTGCTTTGTGTATGGTTGATAAAGTATCTTCAAAAGCAGCTTCAGCAATACCTACATCAATTGCTACTTGTAATAACTGCGAATAGGCACCCCGATAGGTTGGGGTTTGGGTCAATAATCGCTCATCAAAAATAAGTTCAGGTTTAACTTCAACTTGATTTAATTTAACTGTACCGCTCGCTGTAGTACGTTGACCAAACCCATTCCAGTCATTAATGACTTCAATGCCTTGAGCATCTCGGTTAACAATGACTAAAACCACATGACCTTCAGGATGAATTGCTTTAATCGCGAGCCAATGCGCAAAGCTCGTACCTGTAGAATAAAACTTTTCGCCGTTTAAAATATATTTGCCGTTCTCAACAGTAAGATTGCTTTTTAATGTTTTTGAATCATGGGTATTACGTTCTGGTCCACCGTTGGCAAGACGTTTACCTGCTAATATTTCTGAAAAGATGAATTGTTTTTGTTGTTCTGTGCCCATGATTTCGATCAGGTTTAACAGGCTAATCTGATTTTGTGGAATCTGACCAACATTCGCATCACCTTTACTCAAAATACGGAAAACTTGAGCCAAAGTTTTATTGGAAACAAAAGCACCACCGTATTTTTTTGCAATGCGAATACCACCTAGGCCTTTTTGACTAAAGTTTTCTATTTGCTCATGCGGTAATAAGCGTTGTTGATCACGTGTATTACGACCCTCTAAAGCATAATCCGCCACTTGATAAGCAGCATTAATCGCTTGTTGATCATTTTGAATGATTTGGACGTATGCAGTCGTTTTTGATAGAGAATTAGACATAATGACACCTTGTATTGCTGTCATTACCTTACAAAAGAAATATTTTTCCACTAAACGAGGACTTATGCTCAGCTTATGAAATAAAGTGCAAAGCATTTTTTTTGCTTTTTAATGAAAAAATAGAGATATTGAAAGATTATAAAAAACAATAGTTTAAGTTTGCTATGTGGAAAAATAATAATAGAATTGGTTTTAATATGAAAAAGAGCAATAAGTACGGTAAAAAAAGATATAAAAAAAATAGACTTAAGTGTCAGTGAAAAATGAGCACAATATCCATTGTTTTAACTAAAAATAGCTTCTAAAGTATCTACTTACCATCGACCATTTTTGTACAAATAGTCAAATAAAAATAAACGTGGAGATTTTATGCGGGTTTTGTATCAGTTTCCTTTGTCCCATTATTGTGAAAAAGCTCGCTGGTTGTTAGACCATAAAGAACTTGATTATGTGGCTCATAACTTAATTCCAGGCTTTCATCGTGCTTTTGCACAACTCAAAACAGGCCAAAATTTACTGCCTATTTTGAAAGATGATCATCAATGGATCGCTGAGTCGACTAAAATTGCACTTTATCTGGATGATACTTATCCAGAGCATTCACTGTTACGTCGTGATGAACAATTAAGACAGCAAACATTAAAAATAGATAGCTTGGCTGACGAGCTGGGTATTCATGTCCGTCGTTGGGCTCTAGCTCATACGTTGGCGCAAGGAGACCATGCTTTAGAAATTATGATGGGTGAACAAGGCTATTTACGTCAGTTTGAAAAAATATCGAAGCCATTCCTCAAAACACTGGTAAAGAAGAACTATAAACTTGAAGAAGAGCTAGTCAACCAGTCAAAAGAACGTATGGATGAACTCATAAATGAACTAAATAACTGCTTAATCGAAAATCAGGCACGTTATATGGTAGGCGATCGCTTAAGTCTTGCTGATATTTCTGTATGTTCTATGCTTGCTCCTTTATTAGAAATAAAGGGTACGCCGTGGGAGCGGGAAGAGGCTGAAGGTGTTTCGGAAGAATGGAATAACTATCAACAAAATTTACTCGATTTACCTCTAGGTCAGTATGTTTTAAGAATATATCAAACTGAGCGTAATGCGCGAGTAGATTGGCGCGGAATTTAAAATTATAAAATGCCCTGAGAAAATCGGGGCTTATTTTTATCTTTGCTAGTTATTTTATTAATGTAGATATTACTATCAATTTTCTAAATGATTTTTATTAAGCCATTTGTTTATATTATTTTGATGCCAAAATTACTTTTTACAATATAAATTCCATTTTATCTAAATGACTAATAACTTTAATTTTTATGATTTTTTGGAAAATACAATTTTTCTAAATATTATTTTTAGCCAAAGTTAAGCCACTTTATTGTGCATGTGTTTACAATGTAATCAATAATTGCCACATTTAAGTGTAAATAGATGAGCTTAATAATAGACAGAAGATTAAAACATAGATTAAAGTAGAAACATGTGAGCAGTTTTAAAGGTATTAATTCTGCAAAACAGATTGAATAGAATAAGTGAAGCAAATGGATGGGTCCGACTTGGAAAAGTTGGCTCGATAATTGCAATTTAATAAAAATCACTCTATTGCTCTATATGAATGATTCTATAGATAAATAGAGAGAATGATCATCAAGGAGTTCTTATGAAACGTTCTGCAACCTCTCTCATTATTTCAACAGTTATGCTTTGTACGGTTGGCGCTACTTCTCAAATTCAAGCAGCAGATACATTAGCTAAAATTAAAAGTACCGGAAAAATCGTAATTGGTCATCGAGAATCCTCAGATCCAATTTCATATGTTGTTGCAGGTAAACCAGTAGGTTATGCAGTCGATATATGTAACCAGTTTGCAAATGACATTAAAAAAGAATTGAAAATGCCTGGCTTAAAAGTTGAGTACAAGGCAGTAACTTCATCAACACGTATTCCTGAGCTTTTAGCAGGCAATATCGATATGGAATGTGGTACCACTACAAACTCTAAACAACGTCAGCAACAAGTTGGTTTCTCAACTAACTACTATGCAACAGAAGTGCGCATGGCTGTTAAAGCAAACTCTGGCATTAAGAGTTTGGCGGACTTAAATGGTAAAGCAGTTGTTACTACTCAAGGCACTACATCTGACAAATACATCAAGATGAATGAAAAAGGTCAGGCTGTTAATGTTCAAAATATTTATGGTAAAGATCATGCTGACTCTTTTGCCATGATGGCATCTGGCCGTGCTGCTGCATTTGTAATGGATGATAATATTTTAGCAGGCTTGATTGCGAAGTCTTCTACACCTAAAGCTTTCGCAATTGTAGGTCCGGTACTTTCATCTGAACCTTATGGAATTATGCTTGCTAAAGATGATCCAAAATTTAAAGCGGTTGCAGACCGTACTGTAAATAACTTGTGGAAAACTGGTAAAATGGACGCTTTATATAAGAAGTGGTTCTTATCTCCAATTCCACCAAAAAACACGAATTTGAACATGCAACAAAGTTCATCTTATAAGAAATTAAAAGCTAACCCAACAGATGCAGGAATCTAACTGGATCTTTTTGTCCTAAATTTACTTGTGTAAGTGTAAAGATTCATTTGCACAAGTGGTCTATTTTCTAAAGATATTAATTTAAGGGGCAAACATGTCAGTCGGCTCGCTAAACTGGACTATATTCTGTGCGGAGTCTAATGAATATGGTGTCGATAAAGCCGCATGGGCAGAATCAGTTTGTAAAGCTATTGGTAGCTCAAGCTACAATGCTTATGCTGAGGCACCCACATGGTTACAAATGTTAGGTTCAGGCGTGTTCACTATGGTTTGGACAGCTATTATAGCCTTTCTTATCGCATTTTTATTAGGTTCTCTCCTAGGGGTAATTCGTACATTACCCAACAAACCTCTCGCATTTATCGGCAATTGTTACGTTGAAATTTTCCGTAATATTCCACTTATTGTGCAACTATTCTTCTGGGCTTTTGTTTTTCCTGAGTTTTTACCGGACAGCTTAAGTGCAGGTAGTGGGGATGTAGTTGCTGGTGGTTGGTGGAAAAATATTTTAAATCAGCAACCTGCGGTTATTGGTGTTTTTGCATTAGGTCTCTACACGGCTGCCCGTGTATCTGAGCACATACGTGCCGGAATTAATACTGTTTCTCGTGGACAAAAGTTCGCGGCTTCTGCTATGGGTTTTACTACTGCCCAAAGCTATCGTTATGTCATTTTACCAGTTGCATATCGTACTGTATGGCCAACGATTACATCTGAAGCAATGAACGTATTCAAAAACTCAGCTGTTTTATATGCGTTGAGTGTGTTGAATTTCTTTGCTTATACGAAAACGATGCGTGAAGAAACTTCTCAGGACATCATCATTCTTATTCTCTCTACACCTGTTTATTTGATTATCACTTATAGCATTAAGTTTGTAATGGCATGGATTGAGAAACGAATGGCTGTACCTGGCTTAGGTTCAGGAGGGAAGTAATCATGGATTTTTCTTTATTACAAAACCCTGACGTGATCGCAGCACTCAAAGAAGGTTTCATTTTTACGCTTACCGTAACGGTATTAGCAATGATGGGCGGTATCCTAATTGGAACCCCATTGGCAATGATGCGTTTATCTAGCAATGCCATCGCAAGTAATTTTGCAAAATTTTATGTTGATCTGTTTCGTGGTATTCCACTGATTCAGGTGATCTTTATTTTCTACTTTTTGTTGCCAAAAATATTTGAGTTTCAATCTGATACCTATTGGGGGCCGCTATTTTCGAGCGTTGTAACTTTTGCTATTTTTGAAGCTGCATTTTTTTCGGAAATTGTACGTTCTGGAATTCAGTCTATTTCAAAAGGTCAAGTACATGCAGGCTACGCGCTTGGTTTTACCTATGGTCAATCAATGCGCTACGTGGTTTTACCTCAAGCCTTTCGCAACATGCTTCCGGTATTGTTAACTCAGACCATTATTCTGTTTCAGGATGTGTCGTTAGTTTATGTGATTAGTGCACCAGACTTTTTAGGTCGTGCAGATACATTAGCTAATACTTATGGACCTGAAACGAAAGCAACATTCTATTTAATCGTCGCTGTAGTGTATTTCTGTAGCTCGTTTGTGCTGTCGCAATTAGTCAAACGCTTACAGCAAAAAATTGCCATCATTCGCTAATTGGAGATTTTAAATGCCAATGATAGACATCCAACATATCTCTAAATGGTATGGTGATTTTCAAGTTTTAACAGATTGCACGACGAGTATTGAAAAAGGTGATGTCGTTGTTGTTTGTGGACCATCTGGTTCAGGAAAATCGACACTCATTAAAACAGTAAATGCTCTAGAACCATTTCAACAAGGTGACATTATTGTTGATGGGATTTCGCTTAAAGATCCAAAAACAGATCTGGCTAAATTCCGCTCACGAGTGGGAATGGTCTTTCAGCACTTTGAACTTTTTCCACACATGACTGTTTTGGAAAATTTGACGATTGCTCAAGTTAAAGTGTTAAAGCGTTCAGTTGCAGATGCTCGTGAAAAAGGTTTGAAATATTTAGAACGTGTAGGTTTACTTGCACATAAAGATAAGTTTCCAGGGCAGTTATCGGGTGGTCAGCAACAACGTGTCGCGATTGCACGTGGCTTGTCTATGGACCCAATCTGTATGTTGTTTGATGAACCAACTTCTGCACTTGATCCTGAAATGGTCGGTGAGGTTCTTGAAGTTATGGTACAGCTCGCACATGAAGGCATGACCATGATGTGTGTTACTCATGAAATGGGCTTTGCTAAAAGAGTATCTAACCGTTTAATTTTTATGGATGAAGGTAAAATTTTAGAAGACTGCCCAACCCATGAATTCTTTGATAATTTAGAAGCTCGTCATGAGCGTGCTAAACTTTTCTTAGAAAAAATTCAGGCGATGCACTAATATCCCTAATAAAAAAAGAGCCTTTAAAGGCTCTTTTTTTATATTTAATTTTTAGAAGCTATACTTTGCTAGTAGGTTGATACGTGAATAATCACCCTTGTCACCTGCAAAAGTTTCACGTTGACCGTAAGTATATTCTGCTCCTAAATCAATATTTTTAACTGGGTTCCAGATTAAATTGACTAAAGCGTTATAAATTTCTTTGTTATAGCTGGTATTGGTTAAATTGCTATTTGCATAGACATTATCATCTTTATATTGAATACCACCTACAGCAAAAGTAGAACGCAGAATAGGGCTCCATTTACGTTGATATCCAATTACTGCGCTATCGAATTCTCCTAAATTAATATCTTGTGTTGTTGTGTCATAGTTATAAGCCGAATTGCTATAAAGTAAATAACGGCCATCGCCTTTAACATGATAGTAATTAGCAACCACGCTATCTTGAGGCGTTAAGTCATATTTACCACCAACCCCAACACCCCAGCCAAATTTCTCTTCAGAAGTGCTATCTTTTGGAGCTACACGGTTTTCATGGGCAAGACCATGTAACTGTAATAGGCCTTTGTTATCCGTAGTTTTGAAATCATATCGTGCTGTTAAAGCAGGAAAACGGCTTCCACCGGCAGCATTACCAGCTTTTTCAACATCACCGCCTTCTAAGGCAACTAATATTTTCTGTTGTGCATTAATTGGTTGGGTGTAACGGACCTGTACTGTACGTGTAGTACCTGTACCGATAGCGCCATTAAAATCTACTGTTTCTGGTGATGTATCTGTGTTTACAAAAGGTGAGGTCGTTTGACCAGCTAACCATTTTCCTAAGGACATATAGGCATGGCGAACACGGAAAGTACCATGGCTATTATCTCCATTGCCACCCATGAAATCGGCTTCAATTTTACCTGTTAAATCTCCATATTGAGTTGGACGAGTAATATCTAAGCCAATTCGTGAAGTTGCTGCAGATACATTTAGTGAGTCTTGTTTAGGGTCATCTTTATTCAGTGGATAATTGGCACCATTTGAAATACTGCCATTTGAACCTTTAAAGTCATAGGTTGCATCTGCGCGAACACTACCATAAAGCTTGACTTGAGTTTGTCCATCGACCATAGCCATCCAACCTGGTTTTGATGCAGGTGGTGTAGGGGTGGCAGGTACTGCGGGACTTGTTGCTGGAGCAGTGACAGTTAAAGCTGTTTTTTGTTGATCAGATAGTTTCTGAACGAGTTGTTTTAACTCCTTTACTTCATCACGTAAGGCGTTAACTTCAGCATCTGTAGCGGCATGCACAGGCATCGTCACGCTCATTGCACCTAAAGAACTCATTGCTAATACTAGTGTTTTGATCTTATTCACAGGAACTCCCCCGACATGGATAAAAATTTTCCTGCAAATACATAACAAAAATGATGCCAACTTTACGAAGATTAAAAAATAGTCAAATTTTGATGATTAATTCCTTTTTAGCCTCAAATGGTAGTGAGAATAAGGATTCTGAATAGATAAATCAGATTTAAGCATAAAACTGACTCTCTAAAATGAACCGCCTCTGACACTACTTGCACGTTTAAAAGGCATAATCGAAATAAACTCTATAAAAGAAATAGAGTTTTGCTGTCCATAAACCTTTGTATTTTCAATGCAGAGGTGATGGTATAGGGTTATACTGTCTTTACTGTGAAATTCTGGCTGGAGATTAAGAGTGGAGTTAGATCGTTTTGATAAACAAATTCTAGAAATTTTGTCTCATGAAGACTTAAATTTGAATGAACTTTCAGAACGGATCAATCTGTCAGTCAGTTCTGTGCATCGCCGTATTAAGCACCTGATTGAAGCCAACATCATGGGGCAGCTCAAAAGGGAAATTAATTTTAGTAAGCTTGGTTTTACTTTACATATTTTATTGCAAGTTTCATTGAGTAAACATGATAGTGAAACATTTGATAAGTTTCTGTCTGAAATAGAAGCAATTCCAGAAGTAACCAATGCATTCTTGGTAACGGGTCAGAGTGCCGATTTTATTTTAGAGCTTGTAGCACGCAACATGGATGACTACAGTGAAATTTTATTAAGACGTATTGGAAAAATCGACAACGTAGTTGCTTTGCATTCTAGCTTTGTCATTAAAGAATATAATGTGTTCAATTGCTATAACTTGCTCAACAAGCTATAAAAAAACGCACCAAATGGTGCGTTTTCTTTGATTCAAATGTTTGATTTAAGCATCAAGTTGAGCCAAAACCTCATCCGAGAATTCAACGTTAGTATAAACGTTTTGTACATCGTCAAGATCTTCAAACATATCAATCATTTTAAGAATTTGTTTTGCTTGGTCAACATCTGTAATTTCAGCTTTTGTAGATGGGCTCATCACAACTTCTGCGTTATCAGATTTTAAACCAGCAGCAGTAAGAGCATCTTGTACTTCACCGAAAGTTTCTGGTGAAGTGATTACCAAAATTTCATCTTCTGAAACTTCAATATCTTCAGCACCAGCTTCTAAAGCAACTTCCATGATTTTATCTTCTAAAGAAACATCTTCAAAAGTAATCTCACCACGTTTAGTAAATAGATAAGATACAGAACCCGCAGTTCCTAAGTTACCATTTGTTTTACTAAAACAGTGACGTACGTCTGGTACTGTACGGTTTAAGTTATCTGTCATTGTTTCAACAAGAACAGCAACCCCGCCAACACCATAACCTTCATAAGTTACTTCTTTTAAATCATCATTATCTTCACCACCAGCACCACGTTGGATAGCACGGTTAATGGTGTCACGTGTCATATTAACTGAGAGAGCTTTTTCAACTACTGCACGCAGACGAGGGTTGCTAGCAGGATCTCCACCACCAAGTTTGGCAGCAGTCACAATTTCACGAATATATTTAGTAAAAACTTTACCGCGACTTGCATCTTGTTTAGCTTTACGATGCTTAATATTGGCCCATTTAGAATGACCCGCCATGGACGTGAACTCCAAAAAAAGAAAATGCAAAAGTGCTGGAATATTAGCATAGGCTTGGTTTTGTTGAAAACTGTTGCCCTGCGTTTTGTTAGCCAATTGAATAAGAACAATAAGCTTAAGATCTAATGATTGAGATTAGGTCAAATCAAGTCCAATTTGATTTAGTTAATTTTTACATCTATACCAAATTGAGCGTACAGCTCTTTAATGGTTTCCAAGTCTTTTTGTAAATCAGTCGGGTAAATTTTACCTAAAATCCCACCTTGTTTACTTCGAGCATTGGCATACATTAAAACAATAGGAACATTGGCTGCTTTTGCAATATGCCAAAAACCTGTACGGATAGGTTTACGTTCAGAGCCATCTTTAGCACGTGTAGCTTCTGGAGCAATCACTAAGTTAAAAGTTTCATGGGTTTGAAATTGTTCAACCATTTGCGAAACGATATCTTTACTTGCTTTTCGGTCAACTGGAATACCACCCAATTTTTCTAAAATTGGCTTGAGTGGGCCTTTGAAAAGTTCTTTCTTTATTAAAGTATGAATTTTGATGTCTAACATTTGGAAGAGGGCAATCGAGAGCACTGCATCTAGATTTGAGGTATGTTCAAAGCCAATAATAACTTGTTTTTTCTCAAGAATTTGTGGGTCTACATTGTAGGTCCAACCAACGGCTTTAAAGATAGAGTTACCTAGAAATTTTTTCATACATCAGTGCAAATTGATAAATTTTCAGGATTCTAATATGAGTTTGTAAAAAAGCCTAGAAAAATTATGAAAGCTAAAGTAGAGCACAAAAGTTAAGGATTATCTAAGTTCTAAAATACTTTAAAAGTTCTTTTTTTATTTTTCTCAAACTTCGTCTGAAAGTAATAAACCTAGATAATTTTAAAATTAAGATACTGGCTGTGGTATCTCTTCATTAATTAAATATTCAATATATTTCCAAATTTTTTCAGGGTTAATAAGGTTTTTATCTGTCGTTCCATCAATAATCATCCCATCAATAATAGAAATAATGATATGAACAAGGGGAGTTGGGTTTTCTATACCTAACTGAGTAAGTTTTTCATGTAACAGATTAGTCAACCATTTTGTATATTCATAAAATGGTTCACGAATTGAAGTATATTGTTTAGATACTTCAATAAATGCCTTTTTAAATAAACAGCCATTAAATGTTTCGCTATTGATCCATTCAATATACCAATTAAAAATAATATGGATTTGCTCAAGAGGACTAGCATCTTGATGTAAACTTAATTGTTCATTGATTGAGTTTTGGATATTTATATTTCGATGTTGCAAGCATTCCATAATTAAATTTTCCTTTGACGGAAAATATTTATAAAAAGTCATTTTTGCAACATTTGATTCAGCAATAATACGGTCAACACCAGTAGCATTGTACCCAATCTGATTAAATAAATTTAAAGCAGTATTTATAATATCTTCTTTTTTTGACATTACTATTCCATATAGTTAAAACTAATTATAACTTAATCTAAAATATTAAATTTTTAATACAAATTATGATAATAAAAAACTGATTTTGATTCAAGTTGAGATTGTGATAATGATTATCATTAATTGGAGTTTTTTTAAATTTTTTATTTGATTTCGTACGATTTTAATTCTAATATTAATCAATGAAGGAACATATTTAAATATTAATTTAAGTCATTGTTTTTATAATAAAATATGTAAAAATCGATCATGCTTCAATAAGTTTAATGAGAGCGGATATGCCTAAGAAATTTGAGAATTTTAATAATCCTAGAAAGAAAGCGCTTACAGGGATGAAACAAAGCATTTCAGCTGAACTATGGGAAAAAAATTTAAACTTTTTAACACGATTAAGAGCAAAGATTGCAAAACATCCTGTATCCCATCATCCTGCAATCGATACTTTAAATAATGGCGAAATTAATAAAGAAGATTTAAAAAAAATTCATTTAGAGTATCGTCATGCAATTGTGCAAACTTTTACTGATGCATTGCTCATGGCCCAATTTCAAACTAAACAATTAGAGCCGAGATTGCATGCCGGTGCAAAAATGTTCCCGCGTTTTCTTTTGAGTTTAAATATTTTTGATGAGTTTGGATTTCGGCCCGGGTTGGATAAAGACGGCTACTATCAGGGAAATCCTGAATATGCTCATTATCCCTTATTTGAAGATATATTGAATGATTTCGGTATTACAGAACAAGATCGTCTAACTTATCATCCGACTGAAATTGCAGATCAGGTTAGAGTATTTTTAGAAAATGCTTATGATGACTATAAAGCTGTTTCAGCCTTATTAGCAGTCGCAGAAGAAGAAGTCATTCTGTATAGTCCACCTTTACGTAGAGCAACTAAGGCAGTTGGTCTAGATGTGGAGGGTGGTGGTTATTATCATGTACATGGTATCTCTGAAGATGAAAGTGCCGAAGCAGCAGATGATGATCATGAAGAAGATTTATGGTATGTCTTGATGCAAGCTTGTACAGAAGAAGACTATAACTATATTGAAAAATTGTGCTTAGAGTATTGTGATTTATGGGAAAAGTTCTGGGATACACAATTAGATAATTCTGAGCCAATGCGAAAGCAAATCTTAGCTTAATAGATGAAAGATGGATATTTAGTACGGAACGTAAGTGTATTTTAAAACATCTAAAATTTAGGGATAAAATAAATTTAAATTTTGAGTATTTTTTATAAGAGTAAAGCATATTTTATTTGGATATATATTAAAAAACCCCATAAACTTTTTGTTTATGAGGTTCGGTATTTGGTGGGCCCACACAGACTTGAACTGTGGACCAACGGATTATGAGTCCGCTGCTCTAACCAACTGAGCTATAGGCCCTATAAGTCAGAAAAGCTTTTAATCTCAATGCTTTTCAGTGCGTGCAATACTAATCAATTTTTTAATTAAACACAAGTCATTTTCTGAAGTAGACGCAAACTAAACCCAAAAATATTGTGTCTTATTGGTTAATATTTCAAGCGATAGTGATTCTAGCTTATGTGTACTTCAAGAGTAAAGTGGGAGAAGTTATTTATCGATCAATTAGAATTTATTCCAACAATCTATTGTGACGATGACTTAATTGTATTTGTAGTTTGAGACATTAATTTATATAAAATAAATTTTGTTTAAAATATAAGCAGGAATTGTAGATGTGCTGTTTGTGTGTTGTGAAAATATAGAATTAGAAAAAGCTTATTTAAGATAAATATAAATGGTGATTAAAAATATTATATATTTTTATATTGTAATTAAGCTTTAGATATATGGTGGATTGCCTTTTTAATTATATATTTCGAAAAATAATAGTTACAATAATTCTATTAATAGAGTTCTAGCCTATATGTAGTAAAAAATATAGACTATTAGGGCCAAATTACTTAAGAAAATAGTATTATTAATTTTTAGATTAGCTTGAAATTTAAACTTAACTTAAAAAAGTAAACATTAAGATATAAAGTTAGCAACTTTAATAATGAAACATAAAACTAACGAATAAATGGATTAATTTTTTTTGATGCAAATAAATTTAATTAAAATATAATACTTTTTCTTAAGGTGTTGGTTGTGTTTTTCTAAAAAAGCTGTTAAGGGTGATAATAGAAATTTTTATCATTAAAATACCTTTCCGTCTCTAAAGTATTTTCTATATGAAACCTAAATTGTGATTGTCTTCACAACAATACAAATGTTTGTATCTTATAAACTTTATTCTTGACTAAAACACTTGGTTTTAATAAAGTATAAGTGTATTTTTTACAAAACAAAATATTATTGCTTAATCCTGAAATACAACAAGAGGCCTACTTTCTAAGTAGGCTTTTTGTTTTTAGTAGTATTTAGACATATGGTACAGAGTAATGAGTTTAAGCTTTAAATAAACTAGATTTAACAAGAATCAAAATTATAAAAGTCCTTAGACTTTCAGAACTAACCTATAAAGTTTTATAAATTTTCTTGAATAATTTTAATTAACTCTCTAGCTGCTTTAGGTAAAGGGCGGTCTTGGAGCCAAATTAAATAAATAGATAGAGGTAAATGATTTTTTGTATTTTTAAAATCTAAAAGGACTAAGTGACCTTGATCAATTTTATCTTGTACTAGTGATAACGGAAAATTTCCCCAACCAAGTCCAGCTTCAACCATATTAATTGCTGTTTGTAGACTATTGGTTTTCCAGTACATTGCACCAATAATTGAACGGGGATCTTTCATTTCATGTTCACTACTCGCCACAACAATTTGTCTAATATTGATTAATTCTTCAATAGAAAACTGCTTTGTTCTATCTTGTAGAAGAGCGTGGCTAGAAGAAATTGTAGCCGCCACTGTTTCAGTCATTACCAATTGTAGATTCTCGCGCATTTTTATATTGAGGTCTGAACCCGCTAAGCAAAGACTGATTTGCTCCGTATAAAGTAAATTAACAATGTCGTCTTGGGGGGCAGTAATAACTTCTATGTTCAGTAAAGGGAATTTATCGGCTAATTTCTTTATACAAGAAAACAATAATTTTGTATTTACATCAGAAACAACGCCAATACGCAATTTACTTTCAAGTCCTAAGGAAAGTTCATGTGCATGATTGCTAAATAGCCTAAGTTGTTCAGAAATAATTCGTGCTTGAGGTTCCAAGGCTAATGCTGTAGCGGTAGGAATGACCTTTCGAGGTGTCCTTTCAAATAATATATAACCCAATTCTGCTTCTAAATTAGCAACGGCCATACTTACTGCTGATGGGACTCGATTTAGTTTACGAGCGGCCGCAGAGAAAGAACCTGTATCGAGTACAGTTATGAAAAGCTCAATATTTTCACTGTTAAAATTCATTTTGATATCAGCTGAACTGAAAGCTATTAACTTTATATATGATTTTGACTGAAATTAAAATATAAGGAATTAAGCAGAGTTTGTTGATTATGCAGGGTATAAAGCGTCGAATTGTATATGTTTCTTCCTATGAGATAATCGGAATGATTATTTCATCAGTAGGGTTGGCGATTTTGGCAGGTGATAGTGTTGAACATACGGGACCACTATCTGTCATGATTACGACCATCGCTGTAACTTGGAATTTTATCTACAATATTTTATATGAGAAATGGGAAGCTAAACAAACCAATAACGTCCGTACAGTTAAGCGTAGAGTGGGGCATGCTATTGGTTTCCAGCTTACTTTGGTTCTGTTTTTAATTCCTCTTATTTCATGGTGGATGGATATTTCACTGATTGCTGCTTTTTGGTTAGATGTGGCCTTTATTATCATTATTCCTATCTATACTTTTATATTTAATTGGAGTTTTGATAAGTTATTTGGATTGCCTATTTCGGCACAGGCTAAAGCGCTATCAGAATAACCGTAAAATTATTTTATAAGCTATCAAGGTGATCGACGTTGATAGCTTATCTAGTTTCATTATTTGATTTGATCAATGACTAACTGTTTTGAAAATTTTAATTGAGCTTTCTTGGCGAAAATATAATAAATCAAAGCAGTAGAGATAAGACCTACGAGCCATGATAAATCGATTCCTCCTAACATTGCCGCAATTTGACCCGTATAGAATTTACTATCAATAAATGGTAGTTGAATCAAAATACCTAGAAAGTAGCAGGTAATTCCAATCCGATTCCAACGGCCATACTTGCCATTTGGATCATAGAGTGCATCTACATCACATTCTTCTTTAGAGATAAAGTAGTAATCAACAAGATTAATAGCACTCCACGGAATAAAAAAGGTAAGCAAAAACAAAATAAATGCTTTAAAGGCGCTTAAAAAAGTATGTTCACCTATAATTGCAATAAAGGTTGAGACTACAACCATAGCAAGAACAATGAGTAATCTTGTTATTTTTGAGATTTGATTTGTCGATTTGAGACTATTCCAAATCGTAGCAATACACATAAAACTGCCATAGGCATTTAAGGTCGTTAGAGTAACTTTCCCAAAAGCGATACTAAAATATAGAAAGGTTACGACAAGGGCAATTGGGTTCATACCCACAACATATTGAACTTCATTTCCGACAAAATTGCCGTTTGCAACCTGAGCGATTAAAACGCCTAAGCTCATAGAAATTTGTGAGCCAATTAAAGAACCTAAGCCGACAGCCCAAAAAACACGAGATGAAGATGTTTTAGTTGGAAGATATCGAGAATAATCTGCAACATAGGGGCCAAAAGAGATTTGCCAAGAAGCAGAAAGGGAAACTGCTAACAAGAATGAAGACCAGCTGAAATGACGTACTGCTAGGAGTTCAGAAAAATCAGAAAGTGCGAAGATCTGAGTCAAAATAATCACAAAAGCAATCAAACCAATAATACTGGCTACTTTGCCTACCAAATGGATTAAACGGTATCCAATCGTTGCGAATAAAATGATTAAACTTGCATAAATTAAGATACCAGTTGTATTGCTGACATGTGCCAAATGTGCAATTGCTTTACCCGCTAATACCTCTCCAGTTGCGGTAAAACCAATATACATAAGGCAAACGAGTATGATTGGAATACAAGCGCCATAAACCCCAAATTGCACACGGCTTGAAATCATTTGAGGGAGACCAAGTTTAGGACCTTGGGCAGCATGCAGTGCCATGACGGCAGCACCAAAACATTGTCCTACTAATAAGCCGATAATAGACCAAAAAACATCTCCGCCTAACACAACGGCTAGCGCGCCTGTCACAATGGCTGTGATTTGTAAGTTGGCACCGAACCATAGGGTGAATTGAGCAAATACTCCGCCATGTCTTTCATTTTCAGGAATAAAATCAATACTTCGGTTTTCTATAAAACTACTATTAGGTTTCCCAGCCGATGAGTCCATTTCACTCTCCTTATCCTTTAAGAGCCATCCTATTCTTATTCATTCATATTTGTATAAGCAAATATAAACATGTATATACAAGTAATTTTAAGAAGAATCAAATATTTTTGAAGTATTAGACGTTAAAATTGAGTTAAATAATTCATAGATAAGTAGAAAAAGTATTTGACTGATTTTATTTTTTAAAAGTTAAATGATAAAAAAATAATATATGAAAAAGCCCTCTGCAGAGGGCTCTATTTTATGCGTTTGCGTCTAAAACAAGTTGGAAATAAGTGGGAAGTTCAGAAAATTGTACCAGTTGGGTCTTATCTTCTTGCTTAAAATAATACTGATAATTTGGAGTGTCTAAATGGTTATCTAGATATTGGGTTGCATCTGTAAACTGTGCTTTTGCAATCGGCTTATCTTTTTTGCATTTAATAATAACAGGATTTACGGAGTTTAATTTTACAGGAACGCCATTTTCAAATTTAGCAGTTTCAATCAATAAGGAAATTTTGAAATCTCCGAAGGTTACACAGAAGTGACCTCCATTTTCAGTCTTAATTTCTCGGTCAGAGAAAAGATCTTTAAATAAATTCTTTAGGGATTCTCTGTGTTTATCTAAAGCAACTTGAAATTCATGATCACGTTGCTCGATCTTTTCTTGCTCTTCTTGTAGCAATTTGGCTTGCTTTTCAATTGTTGTAAAATCCAGCTTCATTTTAATATCTCCTTTGGTTGTTTTAAAACTATATATGGCAATCTTTTATTAAGTTTTAAAGAAACATACAGTATTTGTTACAACGGAATAATTAAGATGAGCTTTTGTATAAACCATCACAATTGTAAAAAAATATTTTGAAAATATAAGAATTTAAAGAAATAATTTATATAATTGAAATGCTGCTACATATTAAGGATAGATTTTTAATGTAGCAGCATATTTCTTATTTTGTACAATGTTCTGCCATAAGTGGAGTGCTTTTAATTTTAAAAAAACCTCCGCTACTCATTACACCAAGCATCACTAAAACTGTTCCTACTAACTGCCAGATATTGAGGGCTTGTCCAGTAAGTAGAGCAATTATCATACTGAACACTGGCACAAAGTTAAAAAAGACAGAAGCACGACCAGCACCTAACTTTTGTATACCATTAAACCAGAATAAATAAGCAATCATGGTAGAGCAGATAACAACATATCCCATGGCTAAGTGCGCATTTATAGGGGCAGATGTAATCGCTGTAAGAGGATCTTCAAATATCACACTCAACAAACCAAGTGTTATTGCCCCGAACAGCATAGAAAAAGTTGTTGTTTCTAAGGGAGTAGCATTTTTTACATAACGGCGAGACAGTACATTTGCAAGACAAAATCCAAATGCGCCCAATAATATAAATAGATCTCCAATGTCTATTTTGAGGTGCAGCAAAGTCGTTATATGTCCCTGACTAATCACCAGTAACACACCACTTAAGCCAAATAAAACGCCTAAGAATTTATTAGTGGTAAGTTTTTCACCATCTAAAAGGATTGTCATTAATAGAGTCATTAATGGCGTGGTTGCCATAATTAAAGCACCGTTAACAGCTGATGTGGTTTGAAGTCCATAAAAACAGCCGATGTTGAATCCCGCAATTCCGATAATACCAATAATCAGATAGATAGCTAGATTCTGTCTTAAGGCTGTCCATCTAAGCTGGCCTGTTATTGAAAAGATTAAGAGTAAGCCTAGACTTGCAATAAAAAAACGTTCAGACGCAGCAGATAACGGGGGCATATGTTGAATAATATAAGACATTGCATTAAATGCTGATCCCCAAAAAAACATCGTTAAGACAACACCAGCATAGGCATAAGCCACCGTTCTGTTCATGGACAGGCTCCCATTAAGAAAGGTTTTATTCTCGACAAATCTATAAAGGTGTACAATTCCATATTAATACACTTCTAATGTGAAAATTTGCACAATGATTGATTGGGAAAATTTGCATTACTTTTCAGTTTTTACCGAAGAAAAGTCACTTTCTGCTGCTGCCAGAAAATTGGGAGTAGATCATGCAACTGTATCTAGAAGAATTGCCCAGCTAGAACAAAATTTAAAACTTAAATTAGTTGATCGTAGGCCACGGACATACATTTTAACTCCTGACGGAGAACGTCTTGCACAAGTAGTTGCTCGTATGATGGAAGAAACTTTTTCTATTGAACGTTTAACACAAGCAGGTCAGCAAGAAGTAATGGGAAGTGTTTCTATTAGTATGCCTCCCTTAACTGCTGCACATCTCATCATGCCCCATTTGGGTAAATTTTATCGCCATTATCCGCAATTAAAATTACGGGTGCTCGGTGATGTTCATTATGTTTCTTTACAGCATAGTGAGGCTGATATTGCGGTACGATTTGGACGTCCCAAAGATGAAAATTTAGTTGCTCGCAAAGTAGGTGAAATACCTTTTGGAATATATGCAGGTCCAAATTATTTAGCTTCAACAGATCCTGAAAATTATGATTGGATTAGTGTAGAAGTGGGTGGAGTACATGGTCAAAAACAGCAAAAGTTAAAAGAAAGGTTAAATCATAAAGAACCTATAATGGTTACTAATAATCCCGAGTTACAGTGGAGAGCTGCATGTGGAGAAATTGGTTTAGCGGTCTTACCAGATTTTTTAGGAGCTCTCAGTAATTTGGTCAGATTACAAGATGATTATCCGATGAGTGCTGAAATATGGTTAGTCACACACGAAGATTTAAGGCATAGCCCTGCAATACGTGCAGTAATGGATTTTCTTATGTCTTGTTTTGAAGCTTTTAAGGTCTAATGTGCTTAATGCTATCCATTTATATAAAAGCTACTGGAGTCCGCAGCTTTTATATTTGAATGAATTTTAAGCCAGACTGACTTCTATTCCTCTACGTAAATTAGATTGGTCCTGATCGGAGTTTAAATCAATTTTGGCATACGATTTGGCAAGTATGCGTCGAGCAGCAAAATTAATTGGTTTTTCTATCAACTTAGGTAATTTGATACCTAAGGGGTTGCTTTCGGTTTGAGATACCTCGGTTTTAACCCTAGTTCCCATAATATAGTCAAACCATGGTTTGGTAACGCACCAATTAGCATTTTGATTGCTTGTCATATGATGATCATAGTGCCAAGGGATGCGTTTCTTAGCATATTCAGGGTCTAAATGGGCTTTTGAATGTACACGCCAATAATTCCATAAGCCATAATAAAGCCCAGCTGTAAAAAAGGGCGCTACTGGTAAGAATACTGTTGCAGCACCAGCTAAACTAATTAATGCTGTTTTTTCATTATAAATTTCTGCATTTTTGAACATTGATTCTGCATAACCTTCATCATGAAAATTATTTAAGCGAGCACGTTTATGATGAGCAATATGAGTAAAAAAAGGGCTGTTACGATACTTGGTTGGATATTCGTGTAACCAAACTTTATGGAAGTACCATTCAAGGCCATTTGCAACAAAAATACCGACAGGAAACCCGAGCATACTAATTACTTCTCATGAATCATAATTTAAATGCATTGTAAAATAAGAAAGTTTTATCGCTTTGACTTTATAGGCAGTCCAAGAACTGCCTATAAAATCAATTTTATTGCTTTTGTTTGCGTTCGCGATATGCGCTTGGAGTTTCACCAGTCCAACGTTTAAAAGCTCGTGTAAATGCAGAGGGTTCAGAAAAGCCAGTTAAATAAACAATTTGATCAAGGGTTTCTTTGGTGTTTGCAAGTAAACGTCTTGCAAGCTTCTCTCGATGCTGGTTTAAAATTTTCTCGTAATTAGTATTAATTGCTTGTAAATCAGCTCGAAGGGTACGTGGGTTACGATTTAATTGTTCAGCAATAAATTTTTGATCGAATTGACCAGATTCAAGTAAACCATTGCTGAGCAAGCGCTCAATCGCATAAACAAGTTGATGCTTTTCTAAGTTTGATAGTTGCTGTTCAGCAATTGTTTCATGAATTTTTAATAATTCAGGTTCAGCCGCTGGTGATGCTTTATTCAATAATGTACTAGGAAAAATTATAGCGCCTTGTTTTTGGTTTAAAATTACCGGACATTTCCAAGCTTCTTGATAATTATTAGCTGAAGCACCTTGTTGATAAGGTAATGTAATTTGGCTAGGCCTAAACTCGTTATTTGTAATATATTTAAAAAAATTAAGAAAAATACCGATACCACATTCAAGATAATGTCTTACAGGGTGTTCAAAACCTACTAATAACGCGATATCTTTTTCAACAATTAAAGAAAGATTAAATACATCGGTTAACAGGTCCTGATATCTTAAAGCACGTTGTAAACCTTCACCGAAAGTAGAACTACTTAAAAATAAATATTCAATAACTAAACCTCTGAAAGCAGGCATTTGACTACCTACATGCAAACCAATATCAGGATCTTCACTTATTTCTTCTGCCGCTGTCCAAAATCGCTGTTGAGTAGAATTGTCTCTACGAATATTTTTATCGGGCGGTTGATTGGGTAAATTTACACTTGCAAAAATAGATGCTGCATCTAATCCCATTTGCTGCATAGTTTGATAAGTCATCCATAAAAAAATTCCAGCATCGGAAGAATTTTTTGACATGTTTTTTATAAATATCCAGAAAGTCGTACAATGCATTCAATCATGAATTTATTGTTAATACGATATTCTTACCTATAAATTTCATTGATCAGAAAAAAAGCCTGCATCTTCACGTGCCTGTTTTAAAGCTAAAATAAAAGATATTAGTAAAAGTAGCCCTATGAGGAAAAGAAAAAGATCAATTTTACTGATCGCGTAACCTATACTTGTAGCTCCTAGACTTAGTAAAACAATACATAATATTTTCCAAAAAATGAGCATGTTACGTTCTGATAAAAGCCTAAGAATATTGTTTGTAATTGAAGGGGATTTCTAAATTTATTTATGTTTTTTTTATTATAGATTATGTAATTCTTTATAATTTTATAAAATTGGTTTTTTATTAAGCTTTTGAAAAATAAATAAATTATTTTTAGGCTATATAAATCAATTTCTTTCATTATTTCTTAAAATTAAGTTTTTATTAATTAATAGAATGATAATTCTTTAGAAACACTATAAAATAGGAATGTAAAAAATAAATTTAATTTTTTAATTAATATAAAACAATAGTTTACTGTGGTTATTTAAATTTTTGTTAAAAAAAAGACTTGATTTTTAAGCTAAATTTTGGAATTATAGTTATGCAAATTGTGATCTATTTCCCACAATTTGTATTTCAGGTTAAGTGGTTATCACTAATGCTCATTTGCTATTTTTGCTTATGAGCATTTTTTTATGTGACTTTTTAATATAACTACAAAATTTTTGAATCGTTAAATTTTAAGATTATTTAGCTGAGCTAAGCTTAATTATTTTTAATAAATTTTTAGAGATAAGTTAATCATATTGAATAGTTACAGTTGCTGTTGCCGTAACCTCACCCGCGCTTACATTAGCCGCTGTTTGATAGTAACGAGCAGTTAAGGGGATATCGTACTCTATAGTCTGATTAGAGCTGACTGTGCCTATATTTTGTTTTATTGTTTTTTGAATTGGGGTAGTGGCACCATTCATATTCCATAATAGTTCTACACCCACACCATTGGCTTTGGTTGAGTTTGCTGCACTATTATTAATGACCTGATTATTTTTGGGATCAGAATTATAGTCAAAACTTAAGCTGATGGTGTTACTTGTTGCTATACCCGAGTTGTTTTCGCCGCCGTTACATGAAATCGATAGATTAAAGCTCTGCTCGCCTTGTGTTGAACCAATCGCTTTAAAACCTGACTTTGTAACAGTCGGGAGTTGAATAGGTATATCTACACCATTTTGAATTTCACATGATGAAGACGCGATCAAAATAGGAGCATTACTTAATACTGTAGTAGTTAAAAATGGTCGGTTTTGTTGACCTGATACATAATAGGTGCTGTAACGTCCTGCTACTAATGCTCCTGAACCTGTGGTCATGGATGTTTTAATAACTTCCATAACAAAATATCCCGGTGAAAGGGTATATGCAGTATTTGGGGTTAAAGTACGTCTATATGGGTAATACCCAGAAAAATCTGAAGCATCTGCTGCTTCACGATAAAGACGAATACCAATACCGGGAATATTGGTTGCATATACATTATTACCTATTGGGCTAACTGGATAATTTAAGGGGAGAGCCGCAATAATTTGATCACTAGCACGACTACATGTTGCAGTGGAATTATTGGGAGAAATCGTAAAAGTATTCCTTTGTAAGATAGTCCCTATAGGGTCAGTCGGTTTTACGACGATTTTACCAATGTTCATCGGGATATCGACGGTGGTAAATCCCTTACTTAAATTACAATTTGCATTTGTATGGCTATAAGCAAATAGACTCGCTGCCAAAAATCCAATTTTTTTTAAAATCTTATTCATTTACAGACTGCCTTTGTCATAATAATTGATTGATTGTTATGCTTTATTTGATCCGTGATATCGTATTCAAGTTCGCATTTTTCAGTATTCCTTTCTCCCCATCTCACATATAAAAGGTCATGGGTTAAGGGGGTTCGTAAATAAATACGGCTGCCTTGCGCAACAATACCTATTACTTCGTTATTCTGGTTATATACCTGTGCGGCAAAAGGTAAATGTGAGCCATCTAAAGTGGTCGGTCTGATAAAAAGTGCGTAACCTTTTTTTGTTGTGAATTGAACTTTAGTGATTGAGCCTGCATAGGGAGCAATACGTAAGCTACTTTCAGCTAGCTCAACCTGTGTAGACATGTTTTGTGGGTCAAGGCTAATGTCATTCATATGGTAAGGCGTAACATATGGGATAACCGCATATCCCTTTTTGTTTATGCTGAGGCCTGGTGTATTACCGACTTGTGCTCCTGTTGCATCTGGTGCATAAACTAAAACCATTGTTTGAGCTTGATCTGGACCAAACAGAATTCCTTGGGAGTGAGTAACGATATTGCCACTCAAGTTAAGCATTTCTTGTTGATATGAGTCAGCGTAACTAAAAGAAGCACCTAATGTTGTGTAGTTTGTCTTATAGTTGCCATTGATATTGAGATTCGTTTGCCCATGGTTTTGACTGGAAATTGATGCGCCGTAATTCAACCGGTTTCCTGTAAAACCGCTAAAACTCAGAATTTGGCTATCTTCACTTATAAGACTATTAAAATTTAAAGAGCTTTTCTTAAAATCTAAGGGAAAGGATAGAGAAATGAGATATTGAGTATCTTGGTTAGCTCGCCCGCTAGCTTCAATAGTTTCACTATTAATTGCAGAGAAACTATAAGTTAAATCTTTAAATTGGTTGCTATAACCTAATTGGAATTGCTTATTAGTAGTAGACTGGTTCCAATAGTTTGTCCACGAACCTACTAAATAGAAATTTCCCCATTGGTTTGGAAGAGCTTGATTTAAATTAAGCTGGAATTCACTTTTTTGCTTACCTACCGAAAAACTATCAATGTTTTGCTCTTGTAAGTCCCGAATCAAAATTGCATCACGTAGTTTGAGATAGTTTTGTGTTGAATAACGATAAGTTGCTAGTGTTAAGTTAGTATGCGTTGGAGAAAATAACTTATTGTAACTTAGACGATAACTTTGCCCTGTCATTTTAGGTTGATAAGAAAAATTGGCATTTGAATGTGTTGCATCAAAAGAAATAGCACCAGCTGGCGTTGAAAAAGCTGTACCTAACAATACAGAGAAATACTGCTGCGTTCCTTGAATTGCGCTATAAGTTGTAAGGTAATTATTGATTCCGCGTTGATATTTACCCTGTATTAGCCATGGAGTTAACTTAATGTTTGGGTCTCGAAATTGTCCTAACGTGAATGAATATCGGCTTATTTGAGGACGTAACATTTCAATGACAGAAGCATATGGAATAGAATATTTTTGAACTATTCCATTAGATTCAAGTACCGAAACTTGTAATTCACCTCCAAATCCTGTGGGATAGAGATCATTAATTTCAAAGTTCCCAGGTGGAACAGTGGTCTGGTAAATTAAATTACCTTGTTGTCTAACTTCGACTTTTGCATTGGTTTTGGCATAACCTCGAACTCTTGGAGCATAACCGAGCATGCTATTTGGAAGCATTCGGTCATCACTTGAAATATTCATTCCACGATAGGGCAAAGAGTCAATAAAATCGCTATTAGTAAAATAATCTCCTAAAGTCACAACACCGTGAATATCGGGAAACGCCTTTTGTATATATGTATTTGTCGATGTATAAGAAGAATTATTAGATTGGCTTTGCCATTTCCATTGTCCATTATGGCGAAACTGCCACCTTGCTAAATTTGCTCCAAGATTGGTTCCCATAAAAGCATAACTATTTTGATGTTGTTCATTGACTATTCGATATGCTGTGGCGTTATAGCTTAAAAAAGCTGCATTAATACCGCGATCCCATAAATGTGGATCGATATAGCCTTGCGGATTTTTTTCTAAGACGACTTGCGGGATCGAAATATCAATTCTTAAACGGGAACTATCAAATACATAAAAAGCACTATCTATCCATGAAGCGAGAGCTTTACATGAAGGTGATGAATTAGAATCATGTTGACTTAGAACATCAGCTTTTACGCCATATTCAAGCAACGCGGCTTCTGTAAAACATGTTTCAGCATTTGTGTTAGGAGCTGAGGCAGTAAATCGCATACGCCGTTTACCCAGCCATTGACCATTAATATAAACATCTAAGCTATATTCACCAGGCAAGATCGGGTTTCCGTATTTGAAGCGAGCTATATCAATTTTTTGTGCATTACCTACTAAGAAATTGCTATCAAATTCAGCCTTTGTAAAATGTGGAGCATCAGTATTATTTTCAGCATATATAGCCACAGGCATGAATAGCGTAATACTTGAGACGACATACCAAGTAAAGGGGCTTTTTAAACATATATAAGGTATAAACCATTTAGACATAGTTCTAGAGCCTATTCATGATAGGTTTTAAATTTTCTTAAGAAATACAATGAGGTTAGAATTTTATTGGGTGTTCAACTCGTCCACCGTAATCATTGATATATACAAAGCTCATATCGGCTAAGTTTTTATTTTTTAGTTTAATTTTATCCTCTGAAAAAGGGGCAATCATTAACCCTTGTTGCAATAAGTCTGTTTTATGGCTTTCACTTCCTTGAAAAATGGAGGTGATAGTAAGAAAAAAAGGTGTCGGATTTTTTATCATTAGATATTGATCATTTATTTTCCACTCGACTTTGTCACTTAGTTGATCAATATTTTCTTTTAGATCTATAGGGCGATAAAAAAATTTAATTCGCGAACGAACGGCGAGTTGCAAAAAATTGTTAGAGGTTGTTGTGGTTTGACCTTGTTGAGTTCTTCCTTCAGGTTTAGGAGGGATATCTAAAACATTAAGCCAAAAAATAGATTCTTGTTGTTGGCTTAGTTGAGATGTAGTAGGTAAAGCTGTAATTCTTAAGGTTTGCCCCTTAGTTGCTTCTACTCGTGAAATTGGTGGAGTAATAATGAAAGGTACATTTGTTTCATCTGGTGTTGACTTTGCATTTCCATCATCGATCCATGCTTGAACAAGAGACGGGGCCGTGCCGTTATTACTTAGTTGTAATGTGATCTCACGTGCATTTGAAGGGTAAATGACACGAGTACCATGTAAAACAATTTCAGTATGGCCTGTAGTAGTGAGCACTACTTGCAGACACACTAATCCCCAAAAAAATTTACGACCACGAAAAAGCATCAGTCATATTCTCAATAACAAATAATAGGAAGGAGATAGCTTCTATTCATGAATAGAAGCTTCAATTTTAAGTTTATTGATAAATAATCGTATATTTTACTTGCGATGTTACCGTACCAGCAGTAGAAGCACCTGTAGCATAATATTCAGCATAATAGTTAAGATCAGCACTACCGCCTGCTGAAACATTTACCCATTGTGAATTCGTCTGAGTTTCATTTGTGCTTGTAGCAAGTAAAGGAATTACAGCGTTATTACTGCCAAGTAACTGAATATTTACATTTGTTGCTGCACCAGAAGTTGCTTGGTTTAATAAACGACCCGTATTAAAGTCAACGGTTGCGCCTGGTTCAAAATAAGTTGCGACTTTACCTGCAGCGGTACAGTTCGTTAGATTAATTTGAAAAGGTGTACGACCAGCTACATCACCAGCATTTTTTAAGGTTTGAGATGAAACAGTAGGCAAATTGATTGTTAAATTTTTATCTCCAGTATCAATAGTACAAGTATTATCCGTGACAAGACCATTAATAGTAATTGTGCCATCTGCTGCTTGTGCATTTGCTATATTTAAGAGAGAAACTGCCGCCACAAAAATAAATTTTTTCATAAAATCCCCAGAATAGCTTTTTAAAATAAAATCCATTACTTTTCAGTAAGTTTATTCTGATTAAGTAAGGCGAAGGAAATATATCACTTTTCAATCAAAAAACAAGGAAAACATTATATTTATATATATTTTGATCAATTGTTTTTATTAATAAAAATTAAATAAATTATTTTTTATCAGTTGGTAAAATAATTAGTTGGTTTTTATTTAAAATAGAATTTAAAAATTAGTAATATCTAAGTGATTGTATTGTATTGAATTAATGTAATTTTAAAATATTTAAGATAATAAATATCTAATATTTTTGATTAAGTTATTGTTTTTGAATGATAAAATTGTTTTGTGTATATCTTATAAATATATTTAATTTTTTAAGAATTTTTTAAGGTTCAATTCCTACTGTTTTAGTTGTAATTCAATAAAAGATAATCTGGAGTTCAGTTCCATGAATACTATGAAGTATAGCTATAAACCTAATTACTTTTTCTTTGCTCATAAATTAGTTTTATTTTTAAAGGATTATCTCATCAAGCATCCGACGGAGCAGCAAACAACGTTTAACTTGCAAACGATTTATGACATCTTTAGCCATGATCTTGCTTCAAGTACGACGAACCTTGAAGGTATCTTAAATATTGCAGATGAATATGTCTTTGAAACAGAAGATGGCTTACTTCCATTAATTAGTAAGCATTCAGTCAATCTCAAAAATCATGTGCTTTCTTTAGAATTTACACCTCAAGCCTTGGCAAGTCTATTGTCAGGTCATTCGTTAGTAAATCCTAAAGCAGCTTAGATTTTCTTTTAAGGTAGAGTGAACTCATATAAAATTCATAAAATTTATTTTTAAGAGTTATTTATGAGTAAAGACTTTAAGGCCTTAACTTATATTGTGGATGATAATGTAGCAGATACGGTGACTTGGCTTTTACATCATCAAGATGTTTTTGATTCTTTTAATTTTGATGTGTTGAGCCAAGAATTCACAGTAACGCATGCAGCAGGAAAAGATATTATTCGAGTTGGAACCTTTCTGAATGCTACTTACGGAATATTAGTAACTTCTATATAAATGAAAAAAGCCCTGAATGATCAGGGCTTTTAAATTTTTTAATTTGAGTTAAGCACTCATTGCATCTACTGATAAATCAGCAACTGTTGGCTTTGGTTTTTCAGCTGTTAAACCTAGTTTATTAAATAAAGCTTGGTCTTTACCTTCACCGGCATTTGGTGTGGTTAGTAGTTTATCACCAGAGAATAATGAGTTTGCACCAGCCATAAATGCTAAGGCTTGGTCTGAATCACTTAATGATTCGCGGCCCGCAGAGAGACGGATATAACTATGAGGCATGATAATACGCGCCACAGCAATAGTACGAATCCACTCAATTACATCAAGCTTTTCAACATCAGCTAAAGGTGTTCCTTCAATAGGAACAAGCATATTGATTGGCACAGATTCAGGATGAATTGGTAGGGTAGCTAGTTCATGTAATAAACCAATTCGGTCTTCACGACTTTCGCCTAAACCCACAATACCGCCACTACAAACTTTCATACCAGCTTGACGAACATAATCAAGCGTATTTAAACGGTCATCAAAAGTACGAGTACTAATGATGTGAGAATAATACTCACGAGATGTATCTAAATTGTGGTTGTAGTAATCTAAACCAGCAACTTTTAGGCGTTCTGCTTGAGATTGGTTAAGCATCCCTAAAGTCATACAGGTTTCCATACCTAATGCTTTAACTTCACGTACCATTTCTAAAACATAAGGCATATCGCGCTCATGTGGGTTACGCCAAGCAGCACCCATACAAAAACGTGAAGAACCTGAATCTTTTGCAGCTTTCGCTTCACTAATCACTTTTTCAACAGCAATACGTTTTTCTGCTTCTAGTTTTGATTCGTAATGTGCCGATTGTGAGCAGTATTTGCAATCTTCAGGACATTTACCCGTTTTAATAGATAAAAGGGTACTGACCTGAATTGAATTGGCAGTGAAGTGCTCACGATGTACTTGCTGAGCCTTGAAAACTAAATCCAAAAAAGGTTGTTCATATAAAGCTTGGATTTCTTCACGATTCCAATCATTACGTAGAGTCATTGTCATATCCATGATGATGGCATTAATTCACTATACATAATCATACAGAATTCGTATTAAAGCTATAGGGCAAAAAACATCATTTTTTTAATTTGATAGCTGAAGTTGATTAAGTTGCTGTTCAATTGCCCAATCAATATGCACATTGACGATTTCGTCATGTAAATTTTTGCCATTTTGTAGTTGATCTACAATTTCTTTTGAATAAGGAGCATTTCCTAATCCGATTGCAATATTACGTTTAAATGATTGATAACCTGTCCGGCGGATAGGGCTACCTTCCGTATTGGCTAAAAAAGTGGCTTCATCCCACTGCCAGATATCAAGCAGACTAATATTATCTAACCCATGTCTAGGATTAAAATCAGAAATAGATGCTGTTTTGGCAAAGCTATTCCAAGGACAAATTAACTGGCAGTCATCACAACCAAATATTCGATTTCCAATACCTGCACGTAATTCTTCAGCAATAATTCCTTTATATTCGATAGTTAAATAGGCAATACAACGTCTTGCATCTAACATATAAGGCTCGACAATTGCTTGCGTCGGGCAAATATCAATACAAGCGCTACAAGAACCACAATGTGCTGTTGCAGGCTCGTCGAAAGGTAGCTCGAGTGACGTAAATAGCTCACCTAATACGAAAAAAGAACCTGACTTTTTATGAATGAGCAAAGTATGTTTACCTGTCCAACCCATTCCAGCACTTTCAGCTAATGATTTTTCAAAAATAGGCGCCGAATCCGCAAAAGGGCGAGATTCAAAGTCACCAACTTTTTCACGTATTCTTGTTGCTAGCGTTTTCAATCTACCACGCATGACTTTATGGTAATCACGACCACGTGCATAACGGGCGATAATGGCGGAGTTAGGTTCCAAAGGTACATATCGAGGCTTTGGAGATTCCACAAGATAATTCATGCGGACACAAATAATACTTTTTGTGCCAGGCACTAATAGTGTTGGATCAGCTCGTTTTTCTAGATTTTCTTCTAAATAAGTCATATCTGCATGATAACCACGTTCAAGATACTCTAAAAAACGTGGCATTTGCTCTTGAGCATCTGGTTTTGCGATGACACAATCAGCAAAACCCAAGTCTAATGCTTGAGCTTTGATCCATGCTTTTAATTCATGTGGATCAATTTGTTGCACTGTAATGCGTGATGTGTCGGAAGATGTCATAAACCAAAATGCAAGAGGATAATAATATGCAGGCGGTAGTTTACCATAGCGATGATATTCGAGCATGGGAGCGGCGCTGGTTTGCTGCACAAAACTCCTCCTTAGGTTTAATGCAGCAAGCGGCTTGGTCAATTGCCCAGCAACTTATTGAGCTTTTTAAAGATCGGTCTATCAAGAATATTGCTGTTTGGTGCGGGCAAGGCAATAACGCAGGTGATGGTTACTTTATAGCAAGTTATCTGAAGCAAGCTGGATTTAATGTTGAAATCTTTGCAGCTCAATTGGGTGAGTCAAACGATTTACATTGTGCAGCGCAATTTGCTAGAGAAATGAAAGCCCAAATTCATCCAAATTTTGATATTAAAAGAACATTTGATTGTCATATTGATGCTTTATTTGGCATAGGTTTAAACCGAGAATTAAATATAGGTTGGCAACAAGTAATTCGAAATTTTAATGAACAAGTGGGCTTAAAAATTTCGATTGATATACCGAGTGGCTTACAAGCAAATACAGGACAAGTCTTACCCTGTTCAGTAAGAACTGATCATACCTTTACTGTTTTAGGTCTTAAAGCAGGACTATTTACAGGGCAAGGTAAAGAGTACGCGGGACAAGTTCATTTAATTAATTTAATTCCTACAGACCACGAGCTGAAACCCTTAGCTTATTTGTCACCCACAAATATTAGACTTCCTCAGCGTATGGCATTTGGGCATAAGGGAAGTTATGGGCATGTTTTAGTGGTGGGTGGACATGAGCAAATGGGCGGTGCAGTTATTATGGCTGCTGAAGCTGCTTTTCATGCGGGTGCAGGCAAAGTGACAGTGGTTTGTCATCGCAACCACCATCAGGCCATTTTGTCGCGGGCACCTAATATTATACTTCGTGATATTAATGCTTTAGATGAAAACAATATTAAAGAGATTCTATCTCTGGTTGATGCAATATGCTTTGGAATGGGATTAGGCCGTGACGATTGGGCAAAGCAGATTTATCAACAATGGTTTAATTTGTTAAATCAGAGTACACGCCTAGAAGTTGTTTTAGATGCAGATGCTTTATGGTTTCTGGCTAAACAGCCTGAAAAGTTAAATACACATATTTATGCCACACCTCATCCTGGAGAAGCTGCTACTTTACTTGGTTGCTCTACAGCGCAAATTGAAAATGACCGAATTGCTGCAATTTATGCCTTACAACAAAAATATGCAGGCCATTGGGTGCTTAAAGGAGCGGGTAGCTTAATTTTAGAAGATAATTTGTATATCTGTACGCAAGGTAATCCTGGTATGGGAACCGGTGGAATGGGAGATGTGTTAGCAGGAATGATTGCGAGCTTAAAAGCCCAGTTCCACAAAGGTATTGCATTACATGAGATAGTGACTCTGCATGCTCAAGCAGGTGATGAACTTGCAAAACAAGGTATGCGTGGTTTACAGGCTTACCAAATGAATCAAGCCATTAGTCAGGTTGTAAATCAATAAATTTTTAACGTCTACGACTGCTAGAACGACTTCGCCCACGTGCCATACCACCTAAAGCATTTAAAACAGACAGTTTACTCATGCTTCCCGATGCATGAGCATGGCAAATGGCAGCAGCAAGGGCATCGGCTGCGTCGGATTGAGGTTTAATCGTCAAATTAAGTAATCGCATGACCATCATTTGGACTTGTTCTTTATCGGCAGCGCCATAACCAACCACAGACTGTTTAATTTGACGGGCAGTATATTCTGCAACTTGTAAATCTAAATTAACTAATGCTGCTATGGCAGCACCACGGGCTTGTCCTAATTTTAAGGCAGAGTCTGGGTTTTGAGCCATAAAGACTTGCTCAACCGCAGCTTCAGTTGGACCATGGAATTTCACAATTCGCTCAACGCCAGCAAAAATACGTTTTAAGCGTTCTGGCATTTCTTGAGTTTCTGTTCGGATTGTACCGGCATCAACAAAACGTAGTTTACTACCATCTTTTTCAATGATTCCATAACCTGTTAAGCGTGAACCCGGATCAATACCAATAATCAATGCCATGTGAAGACTTATATAAATAGTTTAGAGAGTATTGTTACATAGCCAAAAAGGTTCTGCATGCGTAATTTAAAGAATGCTGCGATGAATGGTTATTTTTCGGTTTTTATCGAACTAATTTATATCTTTAAAATCATTTGATGTAATTCTATTTTAGTGGAATACTTATCTATAATTTTGGAATTAAAGTTTATCGGTAGATGGAAGATATTAATATCCGCATTGCGCAGCAAGTGCGTGAAATACGTCTAGCGCGTGGATATACCCTAGATATTCTTGCTAGTCGATGTCAGGTAAGCCGTTCTGCAATTTCACTCATTGAAAGAGGAGAAGCGAGCCCTACAGCTGTTGTTCTTGAAAAGCTAGCAAATGGTTTAGGGGTGCCTTTGACTCAGCTATTTGATTCGCCCCAGAATACTCAATCGCCTCAACCTATGGTACGGCGTAGTCAACAAGCAGAATGGAAAGATCCAGAAACGGGATATATTCGCCGTCAAGTTTCGCCTCCAAATTGGAAATCTCCATTTCAGATCGTTGAAATTGAATTTCCAGCCCAGTCCCGAGTTACTTATGAAACAAGTACGAATTCTAAAGTTGTATTACAGCAAATTTGGGTAATAGAGGGGCAAATTGATATTCAATTGGGTGAAAACTTTTATGCTTTACAAGAGGGGGATTGTTTGGCGATGCAATTAGATCAACCGATCATATATAGCAATCCTTCTTCTAAAGCTGCTCGATATATTTTAGTTGTATGTAATGAGCTCGTCTCTATTCTTAAGGAATCTTCATGATTAAAAATCTTAATCCAAATTTACGTTTAATCGATTGTCATGAAGCTACACATGCAAAGGCTATATTAGATATTTTGAATGAAGCAATTATCAATTCTACTGCTTTGTATGACTATTTGCCGCGCTCTGAAGAGTCGATAAAAAACTGGTTTGCAGTTAAAAGAGAAAATGGTTTTCCTGTCATTGGTATTGTAGATGAGACAAACAAGTTATTAGGTTTTGCAAGTTGGGGAACTTTTAGAGCTTTTCCTGCCTATAAATATACGGTCGAACATAGTATTTATATTCATCATGAACATCGTGGCGGCGGATTAAGCAAAATTTTAATGCAAGAATTGATTAAGCGTGCTCAAGAGGCAGACTTACATGTATTGATAGGCTGTATTGATGCAACCAACCAAGCAAGTATCGGTTTACATGAAAAAATGGGCTTTATTCATGCAGGTACTTTTAAGCAAGTCGGTTTTAAGTTTGGTCAATGGTTAGATGCTGCTTTCTATCAGTTAAATTTAAATACACCACATACCCCAGTTGACGGATAAATAATAAGGTTTTCAAATTTCAAGTTTTAAAATAACCCAGTTTATAAGGATGAATATAAGCTGGGCTATAAAGTTCAAATTATAAAATACCTAGCTGCTCTAATCCCTTATAAGCAATTTCTTTTCGAATAGAACTAGGTATGCCTTTTTTCATTTCTAAATTGAGTGAGAACGCTACAATTTCTCCTTGAGGTTGAACGACCCAGCCTGTTAACCAGCCCACTTGAGGCTCCACATCCCATCCCCAACCACTTTTGGCATAAATTTTCCGTCCATTTTTTTCTTCTATGAACAGCATAGATTGAACTTGTTCTTGCACATTCTTGCTAAAAGGAAGAGTTTTATGGGCTAGTTCATAAGCAAACTGGGCTTCTTGTTGAGGTGTAATTTTAAGTGGACCAACAAGCCAAAAATCATCTGCTTTTGAACCAATATCAGCATTACCGAAACCAATGCGTTTTACCTCTTTAGACATAAGATCAAGGCCAATTCGTCGAGCTAGTTCCTGATAAACTGGAATAGCAGAAGCTTTTATAGCATCACCTAAGGTCATGTCTTTTTCCCAATCGGGAAATAAACGCTTTTGCCCATCCCATTTAAACACTTCAGTTGGTGTTACTTTATGATGCTCAAGTCCTATCAAAGCATTTAACATTTTAAAGGTAGAGGCGGGAACATATTCGGTTGATACTCTTTTAAGATCATTGCCATAGACTTCCTCTGTTTGCCCACGTTTTATAACTAAAACACCTGTAGTTTGTGCTTGATCAAACAACGATTTAATTTTCTCTGAGTTTTTATTGGTAGAAATTGACTGTATTTGATGTTGTTCTACCGTATTAAAAGAACATGCCGATAAAAACATCGTACCAATGGCAAAGAAAAGAGCTTTTTTAGTCATGAGTTTATGTGAGTTTAAAAGAGTTATTCTTTAATTTAACTTGAATAGAGGTACTTTTAGATAGAGAAAATGTAAGTTATTTACGAAATTCTATATCTATGCACTACTTTTTAAAATTTTATAAAACAACTATATAAATAAAAGAATATATCCAATTTTTCTAAGAACCTAAGTTTTCAACTAGACTAAAAAACTGCTTTCTTGAAGGACTTTTCGTTTAACTAGAGTAAAAAAATTAAAATCTAATTGAAGTCGCACTTGATAAACTTGATACAGCACTCATTAATAATAAAGCATGTTTGTTTTTATCGAGTTAAAATCAAATGTACTCTAGTATTGCAGACTCTTGTTGATCCGATAGCGTTGTTAATTTTTAGGAATTAGACAGAACTATCAAAGCTAAGAGGAAAGCTTAAACCTTATTTGTAACTTAGGTAGGGTTGGGTCAAATAAAATTGCAATGAATTTTCTTTTTGAGATAGATAAAGTTTTACATGAATTTACTTCTTATTGTAGTTCTGGGCGCGATTGTTGAAATTGCCGTATGGATTGGCGTAGCACAGTTCATCAGTGGATGGTATGTGTTCTTTTGGTTCATTCTTGCTTTCTTTATTGGTTTGGGGCTTATTCGCAGAAGTACTGCTGGTATTATGCCTCAATTACAGCAAATGCAGATGACTGGCCAACTCGGTAATGACCCAACAGTAACTAAAAAACTTGCTTATGCTTTTGCAGGTTTCTTATTAATGTTGCCAGGCCTTGTTTCTGATGTGTTAGCGGTTTTAATTTTGATCCCTGGTGTTCAAACTGCTTTCCGTAATATAGCGATGAGAACTTTGGCAAAACGCCAACAAGCTATGATGGATAAAATGATGGGTGGTATGGGCGGTAATATGGGAGGGCAAAATCCATTTGCTGATCTAATGCGCCAAATGCAAGATATGCAGAATCAACAAGGTGGGGGCAGTCAAGGTCAATACCGTGATTCAAGTATTATTGACGGAGAAGCGCGAGAAGTCACTCCAGATCACAAGAAAATTGAACATAAAAATAAGGATTAATAAATACCTTATCTAAAGGCCTAAACCTCTAAAGTTTAGGTCTTTTTTATTTTAAAAAAATATAAATTATTTAGTTAGATGTTCAGTCACAACAGAATCTGTTTGAGCCACTTCAGTTGGGCTTTCTTGTGGTTTTGTTTGAGGTTGGTATTTGTTTGAAGCTAAGGCTGTTTGCTTATTCTCAGATTGTTGATAACCTCGGCTTCGGTTGGCTCGTTCGCGAAAGCCACCTTTATTAATGAGCTTTGTATGTGACATGCATTTGCCTAAAATGTGAGATTATTCGCTTATTTTAACAAATTTGGCAAAATATCAAAATAAGAAAAATAGTCCTATAAAAATAATATTTAACTTATATATATGTTTTTAATTAATATTTTTTAATTGACTCAATTGTTCATCCAGATTGAATTATCTATTCATTTCACATAGGATAAATATAAAGGATGTATAAATTAAAAAATGTAGCAAACCTATTAAAACAACAACGGTTGAAATGAGGGAAGGAGGGTTACCTATGCTATATCAATACCATTGTGCGTGTTGCGACAAAGTTGTGGCATCGACTGATAAATCATGTCCATATTGTGGTTCACAACATATTCGAAGCCCGTATGGCTTATGGATGTTTTGTGTGATGGCTTGTCTAGCTGTTGTCGTTGTATTTAAAGTTGTCCATATTTATATCCAGAACCATCAAGATACTCCAACGCAGTCAACTTTACTGGATGTATTAAATCAGGATGATAAAACGACAAGACAATAGATTTTGATTACAGCTACAAATGATATGGCGTCAAGGATGATTGCTAGAAGATTAAACCCTACATACCATAAAATTTGAACTATAAATAAAAAAGCCCGCTCAATGGCGGGCTTTTTTACGATTTTGTTTTAGAGGCCAGCAGCATCTTTAAGAGCTTCAACTTTATCAGTTTTTTCCCAAGTAAATGCAGAGTCAGAACCTTCGCGACCAAAATGACCATAAGCCGCAGTTTGTTTGTACATTGGTTGAAGAAGATCCAACATACGAGTAATACCAAACGGTCTTAAATCGAAATGATCACGCACAAGTTGAATAATCAACTCATCAGAAACTTTTGCTGTACCAAAGGTATTAATTGAAATCGAAGTAGGTTCTGCTACACCAATTGCATAACTCACTTGAATTTCACATTTGTCAGCAAGACCAGCAGCTACAATATTTTTTGCAACATAACGACCAGCATAAGCAGCAGAACGGTCAACTTTAGATGGATCTTTACCAGAGAAAGCACCCCCGCCGTGACGAGCCATACCGCCGTATGTATCAACAATAATTTTACGACCCGTTAAACCACAGTCACCTACAGGGCCGCCAATAACGAACATACCTGTTGGGTTAATGTGGAACTTAGTAGCTGCATGGAACATTTCAGCAGGAATGATCGGTTTAATAATTTCTTCAATAACTGCTTCTTTAAGCTGGCTTTGAGAAATTTCAGGATCGTGCTGAGTAGATAAAACAACAGCATCTAGACGTACAGGCTTGCCATTTTCATAGGCAAAAGTAACTTGGCTTTTTGCATCTGGGCGTAACCATGGAAGGGCACCTGAACGACGAAGTTCAGCTTGACGCTCCATTAAGCGGTGAGCATAAGAAATCGGCGCAGGCATAAGCACGTCTGTTTCACGGCTTGCATAACCGAACATTAGGCCTTGGTCACCAGCACCTTGATCTTCTGGTTTTTGACGGTCTACACCTTGAGCAATTTCAGGTGATTGTTTACCAATCATATTGATTACAGCACACGTTGACCCATCAAAGCCAAGATCAGAGTGGTGATAACCAATACCGTTAACAGTATTACGAACAACAGCTTCAACATCAATATTAGCAGTCGTTGTTACTTCACCAGCAAGTACAACAGCGCCTGTTTTTACCAGTGTTTCACAAGCAACACGTGCGTATGGGTCTTCTTTTAAGATTGCATCCAAAATAGCGTCGCTAATTTGGTCGGCCATTTTATCGGGATGACCTTCGCTTACAGATTCCGAGGTAAAAACAGCGTACTCGCGCATGAAAGTCCTATCTTGGTTATTTCAAAAGACATAATATGTTACATCGACTTGAGCTTGAGGACCAGTTCATACTGACTAAAAAGCATGAATTTATTTCATTTATAGTGTGTTTTAATTGATAAGTGTATTAGCAAAATTGATATAGAAAGCTTTAATTTAAAGTATTTATATTTTAACAACTTGTTGCTAGTGTGTTTTTTAAACATATAACTTAATAAAAATCTTAAATATCAGAATTTGAATTTTAAAGTAAAGAAACATGATCAAAGCATATAGGATTAGCTAAATATTTTATCTATATATCAAAAGCTAACCAGATAAATACTCTTACATTTAGTTGTTGTGCAGAAAAATGAACACTGTTTTGTATAACTTAAAGATTCAAATGTTTTTTGTGTAACCAAGAAACGGTTAAAAATAAAGAAATATACCGTGTTGGGGTTTACCCTAGGCCTTTTTTTTAAGACAATATAGCGGCATTGAATGGTTATTCATCTTCTTCTTTTCATCAATCTATTAAAATTGGATTCTGATCTATGACGACCCCTTTAAACGAACGTCGTATTGCAAATGCAATTCGTGTATTGGCAATGGATGCTGTGCAACAAGCAAACTCAGGGCATCCAGGTGCTCCAATGGGGATGGCAGATATTGCTGACGTCGTCTGGCGTGAGTTTTTAAATCACAACCCAACAAATCCACAATGGGCAAACCGTGACCGTTTCGTTTTATCAAATGGCCATGGCTCAATGTTGCAATACGCTTTGCTTCATTTAACAGGTTATGATCTTTCAATTGAAGATTTAAAACAGTTCCGTCAATTGCATTCTAGAACTCCTGGTCATCCTGAATATGGCTATGCACCGGGTGTAGAGACGACAACTGGTCCTTTAGGTCAAGGTATTGCTAATGCTGTTGGTTTTGCTTTAGCAGAAAAAACATTGGCTGCTCAATTTAATAAAGATGATTTAAAAGTTGTTGACCATTTCACTTACTGTTTCTTAGGTGATGGCTGTTTAATGGAAGGTATTTCTCACGAAGTATGTTCTTTAGCTGGCACATTACAACTTGGTAAATTGATTGCTTATTATGATGATAATGGCATTTCAATTGATGGTGAAGTAGAAGGGTGGTTCAGCGACGATACAGAAGAGCGTTTCAAAGCCTATGGTTGGCAAGTTCTTCGTGTAGATGGTCATGATGCTGATGCGATTCGTCAAGCGACAATCGAAGCAAAAGCTGAAACTCAGAAACCAACAATCATTATGTGTAAAACGATTATTGGTTTAGGTTCACCGAATAAGCAGGGTAAAGAAGACTGTCATGGTGCGCCATTAGGTAAAGATGAAATTACTTTAACTCGTGAAGCATTAGGCTGGAACGAAGAAGCATTTGTTATTCCTGCTGATGTATATGCTGCATGGGATGCAAAAGCAAAAGGTAGTGAATCTGAAGCAGCTTGGAATGCGGTATTTGCACAATATCAAGCAAAATATCCAACTGAAGCGGCTGAGTTACTTCGTCGTATCAGTGGTGACTTACCAGCAGAATTTGCAGCGCAAGCAGATGCTTTCATTCGTGAAACAAATGCGAAAGGCGAGACAATTGCAACTCGTAAAGCAAGCCAAAATACATTACAAGCATTTGGTCCTTTATTACCTGAATTGTTAGGTGGTTCCGCTGACTTAGCAGGTTCTAACCTAACACTTTGGAAAGGTTGCCAAGGTGTTCAAGAAAACCCAGCTGGTAACTATGTCTACTATGGCGTACGTGAATTTGGTATGACTGCGATCGCTAATGGCGTTGCATTGCATGGTGGTTTCGTTCCTTACGTTGCAACATTCTTAATGTTTATGGAATATGCACGTAATGCAGTACGTATGTCTGCATTAATGAAACAACGTGTAATTCATGTTTATACACATGACTCAATCGGTCTGGGTGAAGATGGTCCAACTCACCAACCGATTGAACAAATTGCTTCATTACGTGGTACACCTAACTTAAATACATGGCGCCCTGCGGATACTGTAGAAACTGCAATTGCTTGGAAATCTGCTTTAGAACGCAAAGATGGCCCTACAGCACTTATTTTCTCTCGTCAAAACTTACCATTCCAAACACGTTCTGAAGAGCAAATTCAAAACGCTGCAAAAGGTGGTTATGTACTTGCTCAAGAAAAAGGCGAATTAAAAGCAATTATTATTGCAACTGGTTCTGAAATTTCTTTAGCAATGGAAGCTTATGCACAACTTGAAGGTGTGCGTGTAGTTTCTATGCCATGTGCAGAAGAGTTTATGAAGCAAGATGCTGCATACCGTGAAGCAGTATTACCGGCTCATATCCGTGCGCGTGTTGCTGTTGAAGCAGCTCATGTTGATTACTGGTGGAAGTTTGTTGGTCTTGATGGCAAAGTAATTGGTATGACAACTTATGGTGAGTCTGCACCAGCAAAAGATTTGTTCCAATTCTTTGGTATTACTACTGAAGCTGTTGTTGCAGCCGTAAAAGAATTAACTGCTTAAATATTAAAGTAGTGTAAAAAAGCGCTCTATCTAGAGCGCTTTTTTATTTGAGACGTTAAATAGTGAGTTCTGTTTGGATATTAATCTGAGAGGTTAATAACTTATGAATAGGGCAATTCTCTGCAACTTTTAGTAATCGCTTATGCTGGTCTTCAGTAAATTCACCTTTGAGTGTAATTTTTCGTTCAATATTATTTTGGCCTTTTTCAGGTTCGCCATTGGAGTTTAATGCTAAATCCACTTGAACATGATCAAGCTTAATACCTTTAAGATTCGCATACATTTCTAATGTAATTGTAGTGCAAGCCCCTAAAGCGGCTAATAAAAGCTGAACCGGGTTCGGAGCTGTATCTTGTCCACCTTTATCAGTTGGTTCATCTGCAAACCATTGATGACCTGAAGGATCGGTAAGAGTTACTCGATATGGGGTAGAAGTACTTTGTGCTTGGGCTGTATTAACCATGTTTTACCTTGCTATTCATGAATAAAATCGTAATAAAAATTAATAAATCTGAAGCTTCGAATAGAAGAATATCTAAACTTTATAATATTGTTTTTGAATAACAACTGTAACGCTTTTATTGTTGCATGGATGAAACATATCGTTTTATAAAGAATAGTGAATTAAATTACTTGATGTATACACTAACGACTATATCAATAAAGGATACGAAAAATGCATCTTAAAACATTAAGCTTCGGTTTGGCAGTAGCATTGGCTAGTTCAGTTACTTTAGCTGCACCAGTAGACTACAAAATTGACCCAACACATACAGCTACTGTTTTCTCATGGAATCACTTTGGTTTCTCTACTCCAAGCGCTAACTTCTCGGATATCCAAGGTGTAATTAAAGTTGATAATGCTAAACCAGCAAACTCATCTGTAAATGTGACTATTCCTTTAAGCAGTGTAAATACAAACGTACCTGCTTTAGATAAAGAGTTCCAAGAAGAAGCTTGGTTTAATGCTGCTAAATATCCAAATATTACGTTTAAAAGTACTAAAGTTGAAACCAAAGACAAAAAGCACTTTAAAATTACTGGTGACTTAACTGTTAAAGGCGTAACTAAGCCAGTTGTACTTGACGCTGTTTTAAACAAGCAGGGCGAGCATCCAATGGCTAAAGTTCCAGCGATTGGTTTTAATGCTACAACTTCATTCAAGCGTTCTGACTTTGGTTTAGGAAGTTATGTGCCTAATGTAGGCGATAAAATCACTGTAAATATTACGACAGAAGCAACTGTTGCTAATGCAGCTAAAAAATAAGTTATAAGTTTTCTAAAAAGCCCTCAAATATGAGGGCTTTTTTATTTAGACTGGCTCTTTTTTATCTGGGTCTATAAATACTAAAGGCGCTGAAGGATCGATATTTCTTTTCTGAGATTTTTCTCTTAAGAACTGGTAAGTAGGGACTTTTCTTTTTGCCTGATCGCGCAGTTTCTTTTTAATATAAAGAACCAGAGCAAAACATGTAGTTGCAACGGTGAGCATCATACCATTCATATAGCTCATGATTGAGCTTACATAGCCAATAGTTGTTAAACGATTCATCATACGTTCAACTTGAGTGCTACTTTCAATGCCCGTAATTGCCCAACTACATAGATGTTCACAGTTATTAATAATCAAATGATAGTGATTTTCATGCATACGCGAGCGCATTCGGCGAACGACAATCTTTCCTTTATAACGAGGTTTGTCATAAGAACGGACGTGTATTTTTTTGCCATGCGAGAAAGCATCTATTGATGTGATTTCAATCGGGCGTTTTTTGATGAAATGAGCTAAGCCGGAATAATGGATAACTCGACCTCTCCCTGCATATATACCATGATGGCTATAGCCGAGATGCTTTACGATGAGGTGAGCCCCTAAAGGGTAGCGTTTATTCAGTTGTTGCATGCTTACGCTGATCCAATAAAGTGTAAATGGCTTTTATTGAAAAGCTGCTAAACATTATAACCAATATCAGCAATTTGGAGTGTATTGATTACGTCGAATGAAGGAATTTGATGCATATCCAATCTATTTATATTTCTTGTATATAATTTAGTTACTTAATATGAAGGATAAATGTCATGTCAGGTGTTATTCAATGAAATGGGTAGTTGGGTGCTTTGCTTTGTATGGGCTTTTGTTTCAGGCCGCATATGCTATAGATTACCAGCAAATTCAAACGGTAGAAGGTGACCAATACGATGTGATCTCGATCAGCGATTTTAAAGCATTACGCTTGTTTTTAAAGAATCCTAATAATCAGCAATACTATAAAAGCTTTAACAATATTGAGGAAAAATTAAAGCAGTGTGAGCAGCTTAGCTTTGCAATGAATGCGGGGATGTTTCATTTAGGATTTTCTCCAGTAGGGTTGTATATTGAACGAGCTAAGGTAGTTCAGCCCTTAAATGAGCATAAAGGATTGGGAAATTTCTTTTTACAGCCGAATGGGGTAGTAGCTTGGAATAAAAAACAGGCCTTTGTTTTAACTATGCAACAATATAGCCTACAAAATTTGAAAGTTGATTATGCAACCCAATCTGGGCCAATGTTAGTTATTGAAGGAAAGATAAATTCCTTTTTTTTACCAGACTCTCAATCAAAGAAAATTCGTAATGGAGTTGGTATTCGAGATAATAAACTCTACTTTGTAATATCGAAAAATAGGGTGAATTTCTATAATTTTGCCGAGTTTTTTCAAAGAAACCTTAAGGTGGAGCAGGCTTTATATCTCGATGGTTCTATTTCTAGTTTATATATGCAAAAGAACAATCGGAATGATCAGCAATTTCAAATGGGACCAATGGTCGGTTGGGTGGATGAGTCTAATTGTGCATTAAAGTGAAATATAAAAAAGCCAGTACAAGACTGGCTTTTTAATTAATGAATAGACGGTTTTTGAGTGAGTTCATTTAACTCTTTTCGGCTATAACCACGGGAAATAAGAACTTTTTTAATTCCCTTAATGACATCTTCATCTGTTGCTTGTGCAAGTGCACTTAGAAGTTGTTCATTAGTTTTACATGAGCAGTCATTTTCAACACAAGCAGTTTGGTTTTTATGCTCGTTATGCTGTTGATCTGCCAAGAACAGCTTTTGCCAAAAACTCATAGAGCCTTCATATACAACCTAACATAGCTCGAAATATAGCCAATTTAAAATAAAATACAAGACTCTATAAGTGATAAATCCACCACTTGAACTCGAGAATTTTCGATGGGAATGCTTGAGTTAAACGAAATTATGACACACAGATGACTTGATATTTTTTGAAAATTTAAATACTTAAATAATAAAACTTTAAAAAATAAGGAGGTATATAACCTCCTTATTTAAAACTTTACAATGAAAGATTTTGTTTAAATCTTCTCAAGTAAAACACCAGACTCGACATGATGCGTATAAGGGAACTGATCAAATAAGGCAAATTTAGTCACTCGATGAGTTTGACTGAGAGTTTTTAAGTTTTCATATAACGTGTCAGGATTACATGAAATGTAGATAATACGTTCAAAACCTTGTAAAAGTTTTAAAGTCTCATCATCAATTCCTGCTCGCGGTGGATCTACAAATACGGTGTCAAAGTCATAGCTCTGAATATCAATATTCGCTTCTTGTAGACGGCGGAATTCGCGCTCACCTTGATAAGCTTGAGTAAATTCTTCAGCCGATAGACGTGCTACTTGAATATTATCGATTTGATTCTGTTCAATGTTCCATTGAGCTGCATAAACAGATGATTTTGCAAGCTCAGTAGCCAATACTCGTTCGAACTTTAAAGAGAGTGGAAGCGTAAAATTACCATTACCGCAATAGAGTTCTAACAAGTGTTTCTTTGATCCTTCAGCTGCATCACATGCCCATTGAAGCATTTTTTTGCAAACTTGTGCATTAGGCTGGGTAAAGCTACTTTCGATTTGCTTGTATTTAAATGAACGATTTAAAAGTTCGAATTCTTCAACGACGAAATCATCGCCAATAACAATTTTCTGGCCACGACTACGGCCCATAATCTTAATATCTAATTTATCGGCAAGCGCTTTAGCGGCTTGTTCCCATTCTTGATCCAATTTACGGTGATAAATGAGGGTAACTAACATTTCGCCGCTAAGTGTTGCGAGGAAATCAGCTTCAAATAAACGATTAGAAAGCTTAGGTTCAGCTTTGAGTTCTTCCAAAAGTTTTGGCATTAAATCATTGATGCTTTGATCTGCAATTGGAAACTCATCAATGCGTACAACGGTTTTTTGCTTGTCGTCATCGTTACGCTCAAACATGGCATAGAACATATCATTTTCTGTATGCCAGATACGAAATTCAGCACGCATACGGAAATGTTGTTCAGGTGATTCAAACACTTCTAATGTAGGTGGTGTAAATTCAGAAAATTGAGTAGTAATGCGTTCAATTTTAGCTTGAAGTTGTTGACGATAAGAAGAGGTCATAGACAAAGAAAATTTAGACAGAATCAAATAGTGAATGGTATCAAAAAAATTGAACTTACAGGAGCCAATTTTAACCAGATATTCATAAGAGAAAGCAGGTACCTAAACTAGAGCTAATTTAAAACACGATTAATAAAATCTGATTTTATTGTTCTATATTGATCGGGGTCTAAATGGCTACACTGTAATTTTAATTGATTATATTCATTAACCAACGTGGGTGAGTTTATAAGCTTATTTTTAAAGGCTAAGAAAAATGTGAATACTGAATCCGTGACTACAATTTGAAATGCTACATCATCATTGTTGAGTGATTCGAGCATACAAAGCTCATGTGTTCTTAATGTATTTTGTTTTTCGATAAAATTAAGTGTTTTTAAGCGTTCAATTGCGAATTTAAATTGATCAGGTTTAACTTCAACATAAATATCTAAATCACCTTTTGAAATTGCATTCGGTATTGCAGATGAACCAATATGCTCAATTTTGGCAAAGGGTAGAAGTGCGGAAATATCTTTTTGATATGAATTAAAAAGCTGAGCGCATCTTTGTTGATATTGTTCTGGTTCTAAAAAGACCATTATTAGAATCTCAATTTGATAAAATTTATATAGTTAAGAATAGATTACTTTATTAAATAAAAAAGCCCAAATACTGAGATTCGGGCTTTTTTTTGAAAATTATCGATTAATCGGTCATTGTCATTAAGCTTGCGTTACCACCAGCTGCAGCTGTATTCACACTAATTGCACGTTCAATCACTAAACGCTCAAGTGGAATAGCCTCATTTGGTTCAACATGGGTAATACCGACAATTGCACCAGAGCGAGTAGCAATCTCTTGCTGTAATGAGAAGATCTCTTCGCGATTACCATGATGTAAAACTGCATCAAAATCATCTGATGCGATATTTTTAACTGTAGTAATTGCAGCAAGCACATCTTTTGGCAATGTTTGTTTGTATTTTGCCAATAACGGACTATTTGGCATTACGGCCGCTTGGCTACCCACTGCAAAAATTGCGAGTAACTGATGCAACTGATTTTGTTCTGTATCAGCGATAGAAAGAACACGATGACGTGGCAAAATAATATATTGGTTACTTTCCCCAGTAGGGCCTTGTAACTCATAAAATTTACCAACACCAAATGGTTCAATTTCGCGATTTGCTTGTGGTAAATGTTGTTTTGCCCAATTTTGTAAGCTCTGATAAACCTCACGGTTAAAGCCTTCAAAAGCAGTTTGCTCAGTCTTCATAGCAAATGGTGTTGCCAATACTTTGTTTGAACACTGCTGCATCAAGCGATACATGTAAAGCGGACCACCAGCTTTCGGGCCTGTACCAGATAAACCTTCACCACCGAATGGTTGTACACCAACGACAGCACCAACAATATTACGGTTGATATAAAGGTTACCCACTTCAGCATGCTGAATGACCGTTTGGATGGTTTCATCAATACGGGTATGCAGACCCATTGTTAAACCATAACCTTTGGCATTAATACGTGAGATCAATTGCTCAAGCTCACCATACTTATAGGTAATGATGTGTAGAACTGGACCAAAAACTTCGCGCTGCAAGTCATCAAGATTAGGGAGTTCAATTGCTGTTGGTACAACAAAGGTTCCTTTATCTAGTTCATTCTGGCTTGTTGAACCAAACATCAACTGATGTACTGGATAGCCTTTCGACTTCATTTTTTTGATGTGTTGATCAATCGTCTGTTTTGCTTCGTCATCAATAACAGGACCAATGTCAGTTTTTAAAATTGCAGGGTTACCTACAATTAACTGTTGCATTGCACCTTTAAGCATTTTAATAACGGTTGCAGCGCTGTCTTCTTGCACACATAAAATACGTAAAGCAGAGCAACGTTGACCCGCGCTATCAAAAGCAGAACTTACAACATCGAGTACGACTTGTTCAGTTAAAGCAGATGAGTCAACAATCATTGCATTTTGACCGCCAGTCTCTGCAATGAGCGGAATAGATTGACCATTTTCAGATAAACGTTTTGCAACGGTCTTCTGTAAAATTTTTGCAACTTCAGTCGAGCCAGTAAACATGATGCCATCAATACGGCTATCTTGGCTAAGCTGAGCACCTACTGTTTCACCGCGGCCAGGAAGTAGCTGTACAGCACCACGTGGAATACCAGCTTCCCATAAAATCTGAACTGCTTGAGCTGCGATTAATGGGGTTTGTTCAGCAGGTTTAGCAATAACGCAGTTACCACTGACTAATGCTGCAGCAATTTGGCCAGAGAAAATTGCAAGAGGGAAGTTCCAAGGGCTAATACAAAGTACAGTACCTAAAGGCTGAATAGCTGTATTTGCGGGAAGATTCTCAACTTGAGTTGCGTAATAACGTAAGAAATCTACAGCTTCACGAACTTCTGCAATCGCATTGGCATAAGTTTTCCCACTTTCACGGCAAAGCAAAACCATCAATTCTTGAATGCGGCTTTCCATTATGTCAGCTGCACGTTTTAAGTGTTGAGCACGCTGTTCTTTAGGCGTATTTGACCATTCTGATTGAGCTTGTTCAGCTGCATTAAGCGCAATTTCAACATACTTAAGATCAGCTTCTTGCACATAACCAACAATTTCATCATTTTGTGCTGGGTTTGTAATTGCAACAGAATGACCTTGCTCTAACGACTCGTTATTTGCCAATAATGGATGACTTTGCCAAATACGATTACGTAATTCTTGAGCTGTGCTATCTAAAGCTGCAAGTGGGGTGTCATTTGCTAAGTCATAACCTTTAGAGTTTTTACGAAGTGTTCCGTACATATCTAAAGGTAGAGGAATTGATGGATGTTTTAAACCAACTGAACCTTCAAGCTTAGCTGCATGACGAATATCATAAATTGGAGACTGGATAAGATCTTCAACTTTAAGTGTTTTATCGGCAATACGGTTAACGAATGAAGTATTCGCGCCATTTTCGAGTAAACGACGAACTAAATAAGCTAACAAAGTTTCGTGGTTACCAACAGGAGCATAAATACGGCATGGTACGCCTAATTTATTTTGCTCGCGTGAACCAACAACTTGTTCATAAAGAGGTTCACCCATGCCATGTAAGCATTGGAATTCATATTGTCCAGCATAATATTTGCTTGGATCCGCTAAATGATAGATCGTTGCCAATGTTTGAGCATTATGAGTGGCAAATTGCGGATAGATGAACTCTGGCGCTGCAAGTAATTTTTTAGCACATGCGATATAAGATAAATCGGTATGTACTTTACGAGTAAAGACAGGGTAGTCATCCATACCTTCGATTTGTGCTTTCTTAATTTCGCTATCCCAATATGCACCTTTTACAAGGCGAATCATGAGACGCTTTTGGCTGCGTTTAGCAAGGTCAATAATATAATCAACCACGAAGAAACAGCGTTTTTGGTAAGCTTGAATAACGAAACCAATACCTTTCCAGTTTGCAAGTTCTGGCTCGAAGCAAAGACGTTCTAGTAACTCAAGAGAAATTTCTAAACGTTCTGATTCTTCAGCATCGATATTTAAGCCAATATTGTACTTTTTAGCCAAACGAGCGAGTTCAAATACTTTGCCGTAAAGTTCTTGATGAACACGTTCAATTTGCGCGCGTTGATAGCGAGGGTGTAAAGCAGAAAGCTTAATTGAAATACCCGGACCATCATAAACACCTTTACCATTAGACGCTTTACCAATTGCATGAATGGCTTGCGTATAATCGTTAAAGTAGCGTTCAGCATCATGTTCGGTTAAGGCTGCTTCACCTAACATATCGTAAGAATAGCGGAAACCTTTGTCTTCGAGTACTTTCGCATGATCTACAGCTTCTTCAATGGTTTCACCAGTTACAAACTGTTCACCCATCATACGCATTGCAACGTCAACAGCTTTACGAATGATGCCACGTCCACTGCGTGCTAAAAGGCCAGTAAGTACACTTGAAAGACTGGTTTGCTTAGGAGTTTCCATGAGCTTACCAGTTAACATGAGGCCCCATGCTGCAGCATTTACAAACATTAAGCTGCTTTGGCCAACATGTTCTTTCCAGTTACCTTGATTGATTTTATCTCGAATAAGCAAATCACGTGTTGCTGAGTCTGGAATACGAAGCAAAGCTTCGGCTAGACACATGAGCGCCACGCCTTCTTGTGAAGAAAGAGAGAATTCTTGTAATAGCCCTTGAACAATACCTGCTTTGCCCGAAGAGGTCTTACGTTCACGTAAATTATTGGCAAGATTAAAAGCAAGATCATAAATTTTATGATCTAAATCATCAGATACCGCGGCAGCTTGTAATAGCTCTTCTACAGCTTCTGGTTCAGCACGTCGCCAAGCTGTATTGATGCGTTGTTCAAACTCACTTTTATCGTTGAATTCGGTGATATAGCCTTGGTGAGATTTATCCATTTGATGAAAAGTATCCATTGTGTTCATATCTGTTTCCGCCAACCAGCTCTCGTAAACTCATCTTGAGTAGAGAGGTTTAGATAATTTATCATTACAGAAGAAACACCGAATAACTCACTATATTTAGCCCATTTTTTAGAGGAAAATTCAGATGAATGGCCCAATATTAAGCCTTGACCGTACTGATTTAAAAATTTTGGATATTCTTCAAACAGATGGGCGAATTTCTAATAGTAAATTAGCCGAACTTGTTAACTTGTCGCCAACTGCTGTTATGGCTCGAGGGCAGAAGTTGACAAAGGATGATTTCATTTTGGGATATGAAGCGAAATTGAATCCAATCAAGTTAAATGCAAATTTTTTGGTGTTCGTAGAGGTGCTATTAGATAAAACAACACCCAATGTTTTAGATGAGTTTATTGATGCTGTGGTTCACTATCCAGAAATTGTTGAATGTCATATGGTGAGCGGTGGCTTTGATTTTTTAATTAAATTACGAAGTGGCAGTATGGAAGAATTTAGACGGATTGCGGGACAGGTGCTGTGGCAATTGCCGGGGGTAAAAGAGACTCGTAGTTATCCAGTCATGCAAGTTGTAAAAGATACTTCAAAAATTAAAATCAAAATTAAAAATAAATAAAGGGGCCGAAGCCCCTTGATTTATTTCAATAACTTATACGCTTTCTTTGTAGAGTTCATCTGCTTTTTCAAAGCGGCCGGTTACTGTCGTGTTTGGCGCTTTAGTTAAAAGACTCACTACAATGATGCTGATAAATGCAAGGATAAAGCCTGGAATAATCTCGTAAACACCAGTGTCTGCGAAAAGATTTTTCCAACCAATCACTACAACTGCACCAACGATCATACCCGCTAGTGCACCTTGTAAATTCATACGTTTCCAGAACAATGACAAGATGATAAGCGGACCAAATGCAGCACCGAAACCAGCCCATGCATAAGCAACAAGGCCAAGAACTTTACTGTCTGGGTTACCAGCAAGAGCAATCGCAAGAACAGCAATCGCAAGAACCATGACACGGCCAACCCATACAAGCTCTTTTTGAGATGCATTTTTACGAATGAAGCCTTTGTACAAATCTTCTGTTAGCGCACTTGAACATACCAAAAGCTGGCAGCTCAATGTACTCATCACAGCAGCTAAAATCGCAGCCAGAATGATACCTACAATCCATGGATTGAATAAGATTTTAGTCAATTCCATAAATACAGTTTCAGGGTTTTTGCTTACAACTGCTGCTAATTCAGGGTGTTGCTGGAAGTAGGCAATACCGAAGAAACCAGCACCGACAGCACCAACTAAACACAGGATCATCCAAGTCATGCCAATACGACGAGCAGCAGGGATTGATTTTACAGAGTCAGCAGCCATGAAACGTACAAGGATATGTGGTTGACCAAAGTAACCCAAACCCCATGCCATGGAAGATAAAACTGCCACTACACTTAAATCTGAAATAATATTAAATGCATGTGGACGAGCAGTTTCAATGAGTGTCACAAATTGTGTTGTATCGCCAATTGCAAGATAAGTTACAATTGGTGTTAATAACAAAGCAAAAATCATTAGGCCAGCTTGGAATGTATCTGTCCAGCTAATCGCTAAGAATCCACCGATACAAACATAACTGATGGTTGCAATTGCGCTGAGCCAAATAGCAGTGGTGTATGACATTCCGAATAAATTTTCAAATAAACGGGCGCCTGCTACCATGCCTGAAGCACAATAAATTGCGAAGAAAACCAAGATGATAACGGCAGAGAAAATACGAAGTACTTTTTTCTGATCGTCAAAACGACTTGTAAAATAATCTGGCAACGTGAGTGCATTATTTTGGACTTCAGTATGAACGCGTAATCGACCAGCAACCAGTAGCCAGTTAAGCCAAGCACCGATAATAAGACCAATTGCAATCCACGCTTCAGATAAACCAGAAAGATAAATCGCGCCTGGTAAACCCATGAGCAACCAACCACTCATGTCTGATGCGCCTGCGGATAATGCAGTTACGAAACTGCCTAAACTACGACCACCGAGAATATAATCTGAGAAGTCGCTTGTAGCACGGTAGGCAAATAAGCCGATAAGAACCATTGCTACGATGTACACCATAAACATGATGAGGGTGGGATCAAAATAACTCATAATGGATGTGTGTCCTTATATCCATAATCCGTGATTGTAACCTAATCCAGGTCGCTGTTTTCTTGTACGGCATCCAAGAGGTTGAGATTCAACCACAAAAGATTTTTTTTGCACTGTTATTTTTATATTGTACTTTTGTATCATTGTGTAACTTGAAATAAATTGATTTTATAAATATAAAATTATAATATTAATCATTAACTTATAATTTTTTAATATTTATTTTTTAAAATTTTTTCAGTAAAAAAACGCCATTCTGAAAAAAATTAAATCGATATAGAGTTATAAATAGGCTATTAGTCAAAAAAAATGTATAGAAATTTAGAATAAAGTTAAAAAAATCGACAATTTTTTGTTCAATTAATAATTTTTTTTATTCACGTTGGGCTTATTTAGTGTCTATAAATAGCAATTAGCCGATTAAATTTTCAAAAAGTCTATGCATTCCTTGAGTCGCTGACATCTTTAATAATTCATATTGGTGGGGAACACGCAGATGATCAGCATTTGGATCTATATAGTAGGCTTTACATTGATTTGAAATTTCATGAACTAAAGCTGCAACTGGATATACGCTTAATGTCGAGCCGATCACAATAAAAATATCTGCACTCTGTACTAATTGAATTGCTTCTTCATAAGCAGGTACAGCTTCACCGAACCAGACTACATGTGGACGTAGCGGATAGCCATCTGGGCAAAAGTCTTGTTCTAAATCTAGCTTCCAACCATTAATATCGTAAAACTGTGTTGTAAATTGTGCATTCGGGCCAGAGCTTTTCGCTAAACGAATATTTCCATGCAAATGTAAAACGTTAGAACTTCCAGCCCGTTCATGTAAATCATCAATATTTTGAGTAATCACTTGTACGTCGAAGTAGTCTTGTAGTTTGGCAATATAGTGATGAGCTTCGTTAGGTTCAGCCTCTAAAATATTTTTACGTCGCTCATTATAAAAGCGTTGAACTAGAGCAGGGTTCTTTTGCCATGCTTCAGGTGTGGCAACTTGTTGGATGTCGTAATTTTCCCATAGACCATTACTGTCACGAAAAGTGCTAATTCCACTTTCAGCACTCATGCCAGCGCCAGAGAATACAACAAGCTTTGTCATAGAAGTCACCGATTCGTAAAACTAAATTTGAATAGATTTTGAATAGATAAAGAAAAAACCAGTTTAAGACTAAACTGGTTTTTATTAAATATGAAAAGCTATAGCTATCTTTTATAAGCCAGCTTCATATTCTGCATTTGTTAAAAGTTTTTCAACATCTGCAATATTGTCTGGTTTGATTTTATAAATCCAGCCTTTTCCATATGGATCGTCATTTACAAAATCAGGATCATCTTCAAGGTCAGTATTTACTTCTACTACAGTGCCTGAAACAGGAGCATGGATGTCAGAAGCAGTTTTTACTGATTCAACCACACCAGCTTGTTCGCCAGCAGTAACTTTACTCCCAACTTCCGGAGTTTCAACGTAAACCAAATCGCCAAGTTCATCTTGTGCATGATCGGTAATCCCTGTAATAACAAGATCACCCTCAATCTTTACCCACTCATGTGTACGTGCATACTTCAGTTCAGAAGGATGATTCATGGTAACTCCTTAAGCTTGTGTCCAATAGTTTTAAACATTATAAGTATGGGTCTTTACGCCAGTTGCTCGGACTGCGACCACTCCAGCGTTTAAAAGCGCGGCTAAAATTTGCAACGTCCGAATAGCCAAGTTCATCAGCAATTTGTTCAAGACTGTAATCTGTACGTGAAAGTAAAGATGTTGCATGTCGATAACGTACTTCATCAACTAACGTTGAAAATGATGTTCCTTCCGCTGCTAATTGGCGCTTTAGTGTACGGTCTGACATGTGTAGACATTCAGCTACATTTTCGATGCTTAAATAATGTTGTTCAGAATTACTTAAAATATCACGAACACGCATTGCTAAACGACGGCGTTCACCTAAAGCAGAAAGTTCAGCTTCGCACTGATTAATAGCAACCTGACTTGCGATAGGATCAGCATTAACTAATTTAATTCCTAAGTATTTTTTATCAAAACTTGAAATCAGATGTGGCTGGTTGAAGCGAATTGTGCTGCTTAGTTTATTTCTATACTTTTCAAAGCCTTCTGGTTCAGGAAAGTCCAAATCTACATCACCAGCTAAATCTTCGATACCCGTAATCGCTTTAGCCATACTCATGATGCCAATGGTCAAACCTAAAACGATTTCTGTCCGTAGAGGTTCAAGTTCGATGTCGCACTGTAATTGTAGGGTAGCTTTTGGCCCAAACGTTGAAAAATAGAGTTGTAAAAAAGGTAGTCGTAGTTGAATAAAGCGTGCTGCAAGGGCAATTGCTTCAGTAATGTCTTTGGCTGTCATAATCGCATAGCCAATGAAGCCATGAATCGAAATACGCATTTGAGTACCAAGATGGTAACCCAACGTGGTTTCACCAGTTAAATTAAGCGCGTGTTTAACCAGTTCGTTTGCTACAGGTGTAGAAATACGATAATCAGGATCGGCCAGTTGCTCACTAGTAAGATGAAATGGAGCAAATAATGTTTCATCGTTATATCCCCAACGTGAAACAACATCTAATAGCAATAAGCCATAGACACCCGGAATACCTTGATCTTGACGAGCTGAGGTAATTTTCATATGCGTTCCATTGCTCTCATCAATTTGTCACATGCATTTCTTACACATCTTGTCATGAAATATAATCTGAGTTTATAAAAACTGTTAGACAATCATATCAACCATGTTTTAAACATTCTTTTTAAAGACAACAATTTTTGTTGTTGAAATAAGTAATACGTCACCATTTTGATTTAAGGCTTGCGTAACGTAACTTACAATACCACGATCTAATTTTGTTTTGGATGGTGTGATCGCTGAAATTTCTGCTTCAACATGAATTTTATCACCTGGTCGAGTAGGGCGTGGCCACCGTAAGCTAGACTCTGAACCAATCAGGCCGCCATGAATCGGCATACATTCTGTCCATAACCGCATAGTAATTGCAGAAGTATGCCAACCGCTAGCAGCAATTCCTTGAAAAATTGGATCGTGCTTAGCTTGTTCTTCATCTATATGGAAGGGTTGAGGGTCATAGGAGCTTGCGAATTTTTTGATTTCATCTAAGGTAATTTCATATTCACGGCTAATGAAACGATCACCAATTTTCAAATCTTCTAAATAAAGCATTAATCTTGACCCTGTAATACTTTTTGTTCAATTAGGAAACCACCTGTTTGACGTTTCCATAACTGTGCGTATATACCATTTTGCGCAATTAACTCTTCATGAGTTCCTTGCTCAGCAATTCGACCTTCATCAAGAACGATTAAACGGTCCATTTGTGCAATAGTAGATAAACGGTGTGCAATTGCAATAACGGTTTTATCAACCATCAGGTCATTTAAACTTGACTGGATTGCTGCTTCAACTTCCGAGTCTAATGCACTAGTTGCTTCATCTAAAATAAGAATAGGAGCATCTTTTAAGAATACACGTGCAATGGCAATACGCTGTCTTTGACCACCAGAAAGTTTAACACCACGTTCACCTACTTGAGCGTTATAACCACTACGTCCTTTTAAATCAACCAATTGCGGAATAAATTCAGCAGCTTTGGCTTTATTTACAGCATTCTCCATGTCTGCATCAGATGCATCAGGGCGACCATATTTAATATTTTCTGCAACTGAGCGATGCAATAAAGACGTATCTTGAGTAACTAAAGCAATATTAGCTCTTAAACTATCTTGAGTTACATCTTCGATGTTTTGACCATCAATTAAAATGGCACCTTGCTTAAGATGGTAAAAATGTAAAAGCAACTGGATCAGCGTCGACTTTCCTGCGCCAGAACGGCCCACGATTCCTATTTTTTCGCCTGCTCTAATATGCAAGTTGAAGTGATCAATCACATTTTTATTGTTATAAGCAAAGCTTACATCTTTAAATACAATTTCACCTTTGGTCACTGCAAGTGGTTTCGCATCTGGTTTGTCTTGAATATTGATTTTTTTACCTAATGTTTGCATACCATCTTGAATGGTTCCAACATTTTCAAATAAGGCTGACATATGCCACATCATAAATTCAGCCATACTATTAAGTTTTAAAATCATTGCAGTAGTTGCTGCGATTACACCTAATGCTGCTAAACCTTGGGTCCATAGCCAAACAGAAGTACCAATTACACCTACAAACAAAACAGCAGACAACATATTGATGCTGACTTCAAAGAGGGTGCCTAAACGCATTTGAGCATAGACTGTAGTCATAAACTCTTTCATAGATGCTTTTGCGTATTGGCTTTCACGACCAGCATGGGCAAATAGTTTTACTGTTTGGATGTTGGTGTATGCATCTGTTACACGGCCAGTCATGATCGCTCTAGCATCGGCTTGTTGCTGAGAAACTTTACTTAAGCGGGGGATAAAGAACCATGCGCTTAATAAAAATAGGCTTAACCAAACTAAAAGTGGAATAAGTAAAATTGGTGAAATTGCGCCAAGAACAATGCTGACTGTAATGAAGTAAATGCTGACGTATGCCAACATGTCACCCAAAATAATCCAGAACTCACGGATTGCTAACGCTGTTTGCATAACCTTAGCAGAAAGTCGTCCTGCAAAGTCATTATGGAAAAAGTCTAAGCTTTGTTTCAATAAAAGATTATGGAAACGCCAGCGCAAACGCATTGGGAAGGTACTATATAAAATCTGATGTTTGATAATAGATTGAATATTTACAAAAAAGATATTGGTAAATAAGACTGCAATCAAAATGAGTAAATCAGTAGCATGCTGACTTAAAAAGCTTTCCGGATGACTTTTACTTAACCAGTCTACGAGTTGTCCAATCTTTGAAAAAAGTAAGGCTTCAAAGCTTGCAGCACCTGCTGTAAAAAGAATAAGTAAGAATAAGTAAGGGCGTAGGCCTTCCGTAGCTTGCCACACAAATGGGAAAAAACGAGTTGGTAAAGGTTCATCTAAACCTTTAGTTGGGTAGGGATCTACAAGTTTTTCAAACCACTTCAGCATGAATTACTACCTTTGAGACAAAAGCCACTTAATTAAATCTTTGCAATTTAATTTGCAAAAAGTCAGTTAGATCAATATCACTTAGGGTTTCGATCTTGTGAATATATGCAAATACACATGAACTGATAATGTTGTACGTCTTAAATTAATACATGACGCAAAAATGGAGACTCGAAGAAATCTTCAAGAACGTCGCGAGGACTAAAAGTATTATTTATTATATCGAGATTAATAGATAAAGGGTGAAGGAATTTATTCTTTAAGTATTTTTTCTTAGTATTTTGAACATGTGTTAAATTATTACAGCTACACATTAATTAGAAAAGGCCTTTAGATCTATATCCTAAAGGCCTAAGTATTGTATTACCACATTAGGTCGTCTGGAATAACATATGCTGCATATGGATCTTCCTCATCAGTGGCTTGTTCGTTTTTCTCAGCATTATTAATTAAAATGAAGCCTTGCATTTTTTGATCAATTTTTTCACCTAAAGCTTTTGGAAGATAGGCGTATTGATCTTGATCTTTAGCAATAACTAGGCTACCTGCAACAAGTGCATTATAAACTTGCTGAGATAGATACACTTTTTTGATTTTATTTTCATCAATAAATTGATAAGCCACATCCCCAGCAAAATCAGTAATCTTGTGCTGCTTAATCATCTGAATGATTGATGCTTTAAGTGCTTTTTCTTCAAGCTGTTTCTGTTTTTCTAAATTTAAAGCCTGATCTTTAGCTAACTTTTCTTGTTGAGCTTTTTCAATATTTGCTTTGATTTCAGCTTCATTACTTAGTCCAAGACGTTGTTCGTGATGAGCTTGCTTTGTTAATTTTTTTGCTTTTTTATTATCAACTAAACCAGCTTTTAATAGCTGTGCTTGTAAGGCATTTTTAACCATGTCTTAGTCCTTTTGTGAAGTTGAAGTACTATAGAGATAAACTATCCAGTAAGAAATACTTAAGGCTAAGCTTAAAATTGCTGGCAATAAAAATGATTGTAGTTTCAAATATGGATGTACTGAAGCGGCAAGAATTCCACCCAGCAGGAAGCCAGCAAGAATAAGTAAATGTAAAACAATACGTCGATTTTCTACAATTAAGCCTCTGGCTTTATATCCAAGTGCTAAACCAATATCAGTCAGCACACCAGATAGATGAGTAGTGCGAATAATCGTTCCTTTGTAGTGGCTTACCATCGCATTTTGTAACCCCATTGCCGTACAAGCCCATAATAATCCATAGCGTGGAAAATAAGGAAGCAATAGCCAGCAAAGGAAAATGAATAAGGCAACAAGGCTCAAAGGTAAGCCATAACGACGACCTAGTCGAAAATGACTGCTACCTAAAATAAAACCACTATAAAATGAACCGCAAACATAACAAATAATCACCAGAAGTAAAAAAATGATATGTTCTGGTTGCCACTCTACCAAACTCATAGCCAGCATACTAACGTTGCCAGTCATATGTGAAATAGATTGATGCAAAAGAGTAATTAACCCTAATACATTTATCATTCCGGCATTAAATGCCAGCAAAAAGGCTCCAAGTTGGAACCAGTTTGGTAGACGTTGAAATGGCATTTTGTTTAAGACGCTTGCTTAGAGCGAATATCTACAGCTGCGGTAAATAATACATCTGTAGATGAGTTAAGGGCTGTTTCTGTAGAGTCTTGCAATACACTGATAATCATACCAACGGCCACAACTTGCATTGCTACTTCTGATGAAATACCAAATAAACTACAAGCTACTGGAATCAGAAGTAAAGAACCGCCAGCAACACCAGAAGCACCACAAGCTGATACAGTCGCAACAACTGATAAAATAACCATTGTAGCTAAATCAACATGAATGCCAAGCGTATGGACGGTTGCTAATGTAAGTACAGTAATCGTTACTGCCGCCCCTGCCATATTTACTGTTGCGCCTAAAGGAATAGACACACTAGCTGTAGACGGGTTAACACCTAAACGCTCTGCTAAATCCAAGTTAACTGGAATGTTTGCTGCTGAGCTTCGTGTGAAGAATGCAGTGATCCCACTTTCTTTTAAACATTTAAAAACTAATGGATATGGATTACCACGGATAGTTAAACCTACTAAAATAGGGTTCACTACGAGGGCAACAAATAACATTGTTCCTAATAACACCACTAATAAGTGTGCATAGCTCTCAAGCGTCGCAAGACCAGCATCAGCAAAGGTCACTGCAACCAATCCAAAAATACCGACTGGTGCAAAAGCAATTACTTTATGAATAATAGCACTTACAGCATGTGAAACATCTTGCATCACTTGTTTTGTGGTATATGAACTATGGCGCATAGCTAAACCTAGGCCAATTGCCCAAGCTAAAATACCAATAAAGTTAGCTTCACTAATTGCTTGAACAGGGTTCGCAATAAAGCTTAAAAGCAAATTTTTTAATATATCTGCGAGACTACCAGGCGCTTGTAAATTATTATGAGAAACCGTGTTGAGGTAAAGTGTGCTTGGAAAAGATAAACTTGCAATAACAGCACTAAAAGCAGCTAACAACATACCTATAACGTACAGTAGTAAAACTGGGCGTAAATTGGCGCTATGACCCACTTGGAAGTTGGCAATAGAAGAAAGCACCAATACAAAAACTAAAATAGGGGCAACCGACTTTAAGGCTTTAATGAAAAGCTCACCAAATAAACTTAAGTAAGGCGTAACGTTCGGAAATAGTAATGCAACGCCTATCCCTAGAATAATGGCGATAATAATCTTAGTGACTAAGCTTAATCGAGAAAAGAATGCAAGCATATAAAGGCCTTATTAACCTAATCATGGCTAAAGGTTGAACAAGCGGAGTATTTTATACTTAAGTGATGTGAATCTTAAGCTTTTTTATAGCACCTATAAGTAATTATACTTAATGGTAATATTAAATAATTGTTTTTATTGGTCTTAATTTAATATTTTTAATTTTATAGTTGGTGGTTTTGCTTGTTAATTGCTCATTAAAAAACTAGGTATATCAAAAAGCTGTGAAAGCATGGAATAGGCTAAAGAAAATAGGGTGGCAAAAAGTTAAATATGGTTGAGCTTTTTAGAAAAGCTACGCGAATTTTCAAAACTTTGTGCTTGGATTGGACTCTAAGCTTTCAAGCTGAAAAATCGCATATTTCAGGAAGTTACTACTATTATTATAAATTTATAATTTAGAAAATATTATTTACTTGCACAGTACAGCTGATGAAGCGTATTTAAAATTGAATGCATATTGTCATCCTTAATTGAATAAAAAATTTGCTTACCATCACGACGGGTTGATACAACATCACTTTTGCGTAGCATCATAAGTTGTTGTGAAAGAGTGGGCTGGGTAATTTGGGTCTTCTCTTCAATTTGAGAAACATTTAACTCCTCATAAGCTAAGTGACATAAAATTAATAAACGATCTGTATTAGCCAAAGATTTAAGAATTCCAACGACTGAATCAGCCGCATTTTTCATTTCTTCGATTTGGAGTCCATCTTTCATACTTTATACCTATATCAATATAGCGGGCATAGTATAGATTGATCTTATGAAAATGAATGTAGCAAAACTAATCAATCCAATTGTTTTTGTTGAAAAGCAATATAAGAGGAATTGATAAATAAGTAGTCTTTCTAATTAAAAACAACTATTTGTATTTCTTTTGTGTCTAAAATGTTGCTTTGTGTTATAAGTGTAATTGTTAAGTATAAGTGAAACGAAGTCAACCTAAAACAATTTCAATTTGCTTTCAATAAATAGTTAAATCTAATTTATCTTGAGACAAATCATAAAAAAGGATTGAGTTTTTATTTTTTAAATATATAATCTGTTTTGTACAGACAGGTCTGTATATTTTGGTTCAGTAAGGTCGAAAAAAACGTCTAATTGTGAACCAAAATGACTTTCAGACGCAGCGTGATACATAAGAAGAATCATTAAATATAAGAAGAAGAATATCACGCTTTATTTTTATGCTGCTCTTTCGAAATCGATTAATTTTTCTACTCGAGTCCAGTAATCATTAATTTTTATTGAACCATGTTCGACTTGAGCCTGTATGGTCATACCTTCCAAAATATTAACGAGTAGTAAAGATAGGGGAACTGGCTCTTTTACATCATACTGGTTAAGAAGATTTTGCATGAGTTGGGTCAACCAAGCTTTATACAAAGTGGCAGGTTGATGTGTTGAAGGATATTGTTTTAAAACCTCTTCCAAGGCTTTTTGAAACATGCAGCCATTAAAATCTTCACTATTAAACCAGTCGGAATACCATAAAAATACTGCTTTAATTCTCGCAAGAGGGTCTAACTCATCATGTTTTGATAAGGCAGAAGTAAGAGAGTTTTGTAGAAGCGTATTTCGAAGAAGTAGACACTCTTCAATTAATTTTTCTTTTGATGGAAAATGCTTATAGAAAGTCATTTTTGCAACGCCAGATTCATTAATGATGCGATCTACACCTATTGAATTATAGCTATACGAGTTAAAAAGTCTTAATGCGGTGTTAATAATGTCATCTTTTTTCGACATATTTTAGCCTCTCACAAATGAATTGCTATTAGCTTGAACGGTGATCTTTATCAATGAGAATCTAGATAATTTAATTTTACAAGGTATTGTTTGTTATTGATAGAAAAAAGATATTATTTTTTTAAACGCTGAAGTTTTACTTTTAAGGGAAAGGTAAAGGGTTCTAGGCTATATATTTAAATAATTATACTTCCTTTTTCAAAATCTTTTAACTTCAATATTTTTGCGATAAGTCGCTTTAAAATTTAAAAAGGAAATTAATAAACAAAAAACAAATCTATTTTTGAGTTTGTCGGCCAATTTAAAAGTGGACTTCCCGTTGCTTTGAAAAGTCCACTTTTATTAAGTTTCTTACTCTGAAGGTGGCAAAAGCATCAAAATAGATTCATTGAGTAAGTAAGCAACATTTTCAAGGATTTCAAGCTCATTAAATTCGCTATCGAAAGCTAAGCTTTCTCCATCAGCAATAGCTTTTAATTTTGGTGCGAAAGTTTCAGCTATACATAGCGCTTCGCCATTTCCCCAGAAGTTTAGAATTCCGTTATTTTCTGTATAAAGTAGGCGAGAGGCAGGTTCTAATAGAACTTCATAACCTTCATGTAAGATCTCTTGAAGATCATCGGCTTCGATCTCATCAGGTTCTGGAATATTATCTGGATATTTAGGTTCGCTCATATAAGACATGATTGCTGCATCAAGTGCTGCAGAGTCTTGCAACTGAGCTAAAACTAATTCTTTTAGATAACTTAGTTCAGTTGAGCTAATTTCACCAATTTGACTCATTTGTGTGCGTGCGATATCTACAACAGGATTTTGAAGTAAAGTATTGGCTGAAAATTGATCACTAATACGTTCCATCATTCCTGCAACGTTTGGCATGCGAAAGCCAAATGAGAAAGTTAAGCAGTCATCTTCAGCAACCCCATAATGTGCCATTCCAGGAGGAACATAGAGTAAATCACCTGGTACTAAAACCTCATCAAATTGCACATCTATTTCTGGCAAAAGTTTTAATGGTTGATTGGGTACAAATGCAGTATTTGCATCGCACCTTTGACCTAGCTGCCAGCGACGATGACCATGACCCTGAACTAAAAACACATCATAGAAATCGAAATGTTTCCCAACTGAACCACCCTTAGGCGCATAAGACACCATAATGTCATCGCGGCGCCATTGAGGAATAAAAGGAAATTTTTTCCAAAGTTCAGAAAGATCAAAAGAGTAGTGATCTACTGCCTGTACTAAAATTGACCATAATTTTGGTAGCTTTTGAAAATCACCTTTGGTTAAAGGTGAAGACTTTACGTGCCATTCATTTGGATTTTTATCTTTTTGGCGAATCAGTCTGGCACTTGCATGTTCTTCCAAGGCAAGTTCTTGCACATCCTGAGGTTGTAAAAGACCTATAATTTCTGGTAATCCGTTACGCACCAGTAAAGGTTTTTTCTGCCAATACTCTGCTAAAAATTGCTCGGCAGTAATACCGCCTAAAACTGTTAAAGGTTCTGTCATGGAAATAACCTATTTATAAAATATCTAGAATTAAGGAATTTGTAGATCAAGTTGCCTTAAAATATGGCAAAGTTGAATCATAGGAAGACCCATAAGTGTGGTCTGATCTAGGCCTATCATTTTTTCAAACAAGCTAATTCCTAAACTTTCACACTTAAAGCTACCTGCGCAATGTAGTGGTTGATCTAATAAAACGTATCGTTCAATTTCAGCTTGATACAGGTTTCGAAATTTAACTTGATAATGTTCAACGAGCGTTTGTTCAAAGTTTCTATCGAGCCATTGCACGCTAAGCGCTGTACTAAAAAAAACAGTTCGACCAGAATTTTCGGCTAGTTGTGCTTTAGCATTTTCACTAGTCATCGGTTTGCCAATAAAGTCATGCGGAGCATGTTCTCGCCAAGCAACTTGATCTGAACCAATAACGATGGCTGATGGGTTCTGTTCAGCAATCACCTGAGCTTTTGTGAAAGCGAGCCTTTTTGCAAGTTCATCGGCATGGGTTTCATCGCGAGGACTTTCATCAATATCGGGACTAATACAAATATAATTAATTCCAAGACGGTCCATTAAGTCTTTGCGAGTTTGACTACTCGAAGCCAAAATAATTTGTGGCTGAACCATTACACTGCAAATTCCATTAATACATGTAAAGGTACATAGCTTAATACAGCTTGATGACATGCATGTATTTTAATAGGAGGCGCTTCACCAGCTTGATAAGCCTCTACCCAGCGAGTTACGCAGATACACCAGAAATCACCCGGTTTTAAGCCAGGGAAGCCTACTTCTGGTAAAGGAGTAATAAGATCATTACCAATTTTTTGAGAAAAATTTAAGAAATCAGAGGTCATTTGTGCACATACGGTGTGCTGACCAAGGTCTGTTACTGCTGTGTGGCAGAAACCATTTCTAAAATAGCCCGTAATAGGGTCAAAGCAACAACTTGCTAAAGGTTCCCCTAAAACATTTAAGCGATTGATTTGTGGATCTGGATGAATAGACATAATGGGTGAAATATCAAATAACTACCTCTATCATAATCAAAACTGGGGCTTTCTACAGCTTTTATGCAAAAAAACTAACCTTTTTTGATGTAATCATTTAAAATTGGCGCGTTTTTAAAATCATAAAGAGAGCTTTACATGAATTTTCAGCGTATGACTGACCTTAACTTAACAGGCAAACGTGTCCTTATTCGTGAAGATTTAAACGTTCCTGTCAAAAATGGTGTGATTACTAGCGATGCTCGCTTACGTGCAGCATTACCAACTATTAAAGCTGCTTTAGATAAAGGCGCAGCAGTGATGGTATGTTCACATCTAGGTCGTCCTGTTGAAGGTGAACCAAAGCCAGAACAATCACTTGCACCAGTCGCTGCTTATTTAACAGAAGTATTAGGCCAAGAAGTTAAATTATTAACAGATTATCTAGAAGGCGTTGAAGTTGAAGCTGGTCAAGTTGTATTGCTTGAAAATGTACGCTTTAACCATGGCGAAAAGAAAAATAATCCAGAGCTCGCTCAAAAATATGCTGCACTATGTGACGTATTTGTTATGGATGCATTTGGTACTGCTCATCGTGCAGAAGCATCTACTGAAGGTGTAGCTCGTTTCGCTCCAGTTGCTGCTGCTGGTCCTTTGTTGGCTGCTGAGTTAGATGCACTAGGCCGTGCAATGCAAACTCCTGAAAAACCAATGGTTGCAATTGTTGCTGGTTCTAAAGTTTCAACTAAACTCGATGTTTTAAACTCACTTTCTAGTATCTGTGATCAACTGATCGTTGGTGGCGGTATTGCAAATACATTCTTAGCAGCTGCTGGCTTTAACGTTGGTAAATCATTATATGAAGCTGACTTGGTTGAAACTGCTAAACAAATTGCTGCTAAAGTAAGTGTTCCACTCCCTACAGATGTTGTAGTTGCTGATGCATCGCAAATTAATTTTGAAGATTTCTTAGGTTCTTTAGCAGCAGCTCAAGCTGTTGTGAAGAAAGTAGAAGATGTGACTGCAAATGATATGATTTTAGACGTTGGTCCAGAAACAGCTAAAGCATTTGCTGATATTTTAACAACATCAAAAACGATCCTTTGGAATGGTCCAGTAGGCGTATTTGAAGTAGATCAATTTGGTGAAGGTACCAAAGCACTTTCTCTTGCGGTTGCTCAATCGGAAGGATTCTCGATTGCTGGTGGTGGAGATACATTAGCTGCGATTGATAAATATAACGTAGCTGATCAAATTGGTTATATTTCTACAGGTGGTGGCGCATTCCTTGAGTTTGTTGAAGGAAAAACATTGCCAGCAGTTGCTGCTTTGCTTGAACGTGCTTAATACTGTTATATAGAAATAAGAAGGGATTGGGTAACCAATCCCTTTTTCATTGATAAGTCATTAAACTGTCATATATCTGCAATAAAATGTCGAGCATTAAATCACCAACTGTGGAAAATAGTGATGAATTTAAAGCTTACATTTGCTGCTGTGTTAATTGTACCGATGATGTTGACTGCTTGTGCTAAGAAAGATGAAGCATCTCAAGCGGGGCAAGAATCAGCTGCATCTACTGCTGTTTCTGAAAAAGTAACGCCTGAGCAACAAGCAGCAATTGATGCGATTGATAAGCCAGTTCTAGATGAAAAGAATACAGATGTGGTTGAAGGTAGTGCGCCAAGTGAGGCTGCTGCTTCAGAAACACATTAATTTGTTGTTTTTTGTTAAAAAATCCCTGCAAATGCAGGGATTTTTTTTGAAATACTGTGATTTGTTGCTGAATTGAAATAAATGACAGGGTAGAATAAGCCGCACTACCTGGGAGGATATTATGGCACTCATTTCAATGCGCCAGCTCTTGGATCACGCTGCTGAACATAACTACGGCGTACCAGCATTTAACGTAAATAACTTAGAACAAATGCGTGCAATTATGCTTGCCGCGGATGCAACCAATTCACCTGTAATTGTTCAAGCATCAGCTGGAGCTCGCAAATATGCAGGCGCTCCATTCTTACGCCATCTTATTTTGGCTGCAATTGAAGAATGGCCGCATATTCCAGTGGTAATGCATCAAGACCATGGAACAAGCCCTGATATCTGTCAGCGTTCAATTCAGCTTGGCTTTAGCTCAGTGATGATGGACGGTTCATTAGGTACAGATGGTAAAACACCTACTTCTTACGAATACAACGTTGATGTAACTCGTAATGTTGTTGCTTTAGCACATGCATGTGGTGTTTCTGTCGAAGGTGAGATTGGCTGTTTAGGTAGCCTTGAAACTGGTATGGCTGGTGAAGAAGACGGTGTTGGTGCTGAAGGTGTCCTTGATCACTCACAACTTCTTACTTCTGTTGAAGAAGCGACTCAGTTTGTTGCCGATACTAATGTAGATGCATTGGCGATTGCTGTAGGTACTTCACATGGTGCTTACAAGTTCACTCGTCCACCTACAGGTGATATCTTGGCAATTGACCGCATTAAAGAAATTCATGCGGCATTACCAAATACTCATCTTGTTATGCATGGTTCAAGTTCTGTGCCGCAAGAGTGGTTGAAAGTAATCAATGAGTTTGGTGGTGATATTAAAGAGACTTATGGTGTACCTGTTGAGCAGCTTGTAGAAGCAATTAAACATGGTGTGCGTAAGATCAATATCGATACAGACTTACGTTTAGCATCTACTGGTGCAATTCGTCAGTTTATGGCTGAAAACCCAGCTGAATTCGATCCACGTAAATACTTTGCTAAAACTGTAGATTCAATGAAGCAAATTTGTATTGATCGTTATGAAGCGTTTGGTACAGCTGGAAATGCTGACAAGATTCGTCCGATTTCTTTAGAGAAAATGGTTGATCGCTATAAATAATTCCCGTCAGGGTTTAATTTATAGAAACCGGTTATTTATATAACCGGTTTTTTATTACATACATTTCATTCATAAAAAAACCTGTGATAAACACAGGTTTTGATGGAGAGAAAAAGACTTACTTTTGTAAGTTCTTTTTGTCTAGACTTGGATCTTTGATTTCTACATATGCATTTGCACGTACTTCACGTAACCAGCTATCAATCTCAGTGTTAAATTGGCGTTCACCTAAAATTTGACGTGCCATACGCTCTTGATATTCATGCGTCATATCTTTTTCACGTTTATCTGTTACTTGTAAGATATGCCAGCCGAATTGAGTTTGGAAAGGTTCGCTAATTTCACCTACAGGAATTTCCTGCATTTTTTTATCAAATTCAGGAACCATCATTCCAGGTGTTACCCAACCCAAACTTCCACCATCACGTGCTGAGCCTGTGTCATTTGAATAGGTTGCTGCAAGTGTTGCAAAATCTTGACCAGCTTTTAAGCGTTTATAGATGTTATCAATAATTTGCTTAGCATTCTCAAGAGTGACTACTTCAGATGGTTGAATGAGAATGTGGCGGGTTTGAAATTGAGGTACTAAAGCTTTTTGCTCATTTTGTTTACGTTCAAGAAGCTTTAAAACATGTACACCATCACGTACTGAAACTAAGTCAGTCGTTTGACCATCTTGTAATGGAGTAATACGAGCTGCAAGTTCAGCAGGAATATCAGACAGTGGGCGGAAACCCATATCAGCACCTTCAACTTTTACATTTGCAGTTGAAAGTTTTTTCAAAGCATTTATATCATTACTTTGCGCAAGCTTTGAACGAACTTCTTGAGCTACAGATTGAACTTCTTGTGCATTGTCACCAGAAATGCGCATATGAATTACATGTGCTTGGTTACCTAACGCAGCTTGTCCCTGAGGTGATTTTAAGAAGTTTTCTACATCTTGATCACTAATTTTAATGCGAGACATCACTTGTTGTTGGCGCAAACGGCTAATCGCTAAATCCTCAGCGATTCGGCCACGTAAACTTTCATAAGTTCCGGGTGCCATAGCATCCAACTTTTGCTGGAAAGCTTCTAAACTTTTACTTCCAGATTGACTTGCTACTTTTAAGACTGCTTCATTTAAGCTTTTTTCATCAGGTTTGATGCCATATTTTTTAACTTGTTCAAGTTGTGCCTCACGCAAGATGAGTTGATCTAATACTTGAAACTGTAAGTATTGCTGAGGTGGCACTTCTTTCTTTTGAGTTTGCAGTTCATGAGCTGCTTCAGCCATACCTTGTTGAAGATCGCTTTTTAAAATTACGCTATTGTCCACAATTGCCACAACTTCATCAGCGGGTTGGGCAAAACTATGCATTGATGAAGAGATTAGGGCAGCAAGTGTAGTTGCTTTAAAAAACTGTTTAAGATGCTTTGTCTTCATTAACGTTGTGTCCAAGATTGATTAATTTTGTTAAAACCTAAAACGCGATTTTCAAGTAAAGACGCGAGTTTATTGTTTAAACCACCTAAACCTTTTAGTGTAATTTCGGCCATGATCGCACGCTTTTCACTAACATCTGGAGATTTTGGATCGTCTAGATCGTTATAGTATGAACGGCCATAGACAGAAATACCCCAGCAACATGACTCATAGTTAACTCCTAGCAAGAGTTCACGGGCAACATCATTGTCCATGTCATATTGTACGTGGCCCATAATACGCCAATTGTCTTTAATTGGTTGTATAAACGATGCAACAACTTGGTCATAAGTATCTTGACGACCAGGAATATCTTTACGATAGAAATAGCCTAAGTTATATAGATTTCCTTTATCACCAGTATAGTAAAGTTGGAAGTCACGTTGAGCATTGTCACCATTCGACATCCAAGCTGAGTTGGCAGCAATGGTAAAGTTTTGGTTAAGCTGGCTTGATAGACTCACCACAGGACCTGTGTTGCGTTCAGTATCAATTTCATCTTGTTGTCGTTGTAAGGTGACACGACGGTCTTCGAAATAGTAACTTTGACCTACACTTGCCCGTAAACGTTCTAAACCTACTGTGTCAAAGAGGCTATAACTTACACCCAATGATAAAAAGTTATTGTCTTCTAGGCGGTCATGACCATAAAAACGGTAAGGGTTAAATAATTGATCATAACTTACTGACGCAGTAGTTGAGTCAAAGTTAGGGTAACCATCTTGATTTTTGTATGGCGCATATGCATAGAAAGCACGTGGTGTAAGTGTTTGTAAGTACTTGCCATCACGTTCAAAGTTCAGTCCAGTGTCTAACGTGAATTGAGGTACAACGACTGATTTGTTTTCGGAACCACCATCTAGATTTTGAGATGCGATACTGTCCTTATCATAAAACGTTTGAATAGAACGTACAGAGACTTCAGGAATCACAAAAGCTGCCGGTGTACGGTAGTTATAACGCGTTGCGAACTGGTTATAAATACGTGTACCACTACTTTCTTGAGCAGAATCATCATTAATTGATTTCTTAAAGTAAGCAGTGTCGTTATTAAATTCGTATTGTAGTCCTAGTGGATTACCAGTGACGTAATTTAATAAAAATTGTGGTAAACGCGCGTATGGTTTATCTGCATCTGCAACTTCAGGATCAAGTGTCTGGAAATCTTCGACCTTAAGCTGTGCTTTTAAACCCGGAATACCATGTTGATAATTAAGTTCCCATGCTCTACGTAAGTTAAGATCTGTTTTAGAGTTAGGACTGCTATCTAAGTCAGAGAAATAATCTTTATCTGATGCATAGTTATATTCGAGGTTAGTAGACCACTGATCGTTGATATCCCAATTATGTAAAAAATGGAAATCTTTACGATCTTTGTCATCATAACCTTTGTCAGATGGCAAGATGCCACCCCACATTTCCCCAGCACCAAAGCCATCGGTTAAATATCTAAACTCACCTTTTAGCATTGCACCGCGGTCTGCTAAATATCGCGGAGTAAGTGTCAGATCATAGTTAGGCGCAAGATTTAAATAAACCGGAACAGAAAGCTCAACACCACCATCATTTGAGAAACCAAATTGTGGGTTGAGAATACCTGTAGTACGGCGGTCGTCAATCGGGAAGTTAAAATAGGGAACAGCTAGAACGGGAACGTCCTTAACATATAATTTTGTTCCACGAGTTACGCCGCGTCCAGTTTCCTGATTTAACTCAATTTTATTGGCTTGGATTTTCCAACCAGGTTTTTGGCCTGGTGGGCAAGTCGTATAGGTTGCATCATTAAGAACCATAACGTTTGGTGAGGTTCTTTCGATTTTTCCTGCATGACCATGGGCATGTTGCTGTTCAGAAATATAAAAACTATTGTCTAAATTCCCGGTTTGGGTTTTTAGGTTATAATTAATTTCATCACTCTGTGAAAGTAACCCGCCTTGAGCTAACTGTACTCGACCTTGTGCATGCGCAAAGGTTTGAGTCTTATCAATCGTTACTTTGTCAGCGCGAACTGTGCGTCCTTCCTGATCAATAACGACATCACCTTCTAAAACAGAATCACCCGCTGGATTGTAATGTCCGTAGTTAGCCGTAACGACAGAAGTCGCTTTGTCGGCGTCTAAAGCTTTGGTCTCAGGGTTAATCGGTGTAACCCATGTGCCTTGGCAAAATGCCGAGCTTAAATATTTATTGTCACGAAGCTGGGCTTCAGGTGCAGATTTATCAACATAATATTGCTGAAAGAATTCTTGACCTGGGTAAACTTCCTTGATGCTCGCTTTAAGTTGATTATTGTCTATATTGGAGACAACATCAGTTGACTCAGCATAACTTGATTGTATGGAGCCACATAAGAGCGTAAAAATAGCTGTCGCTAAAGGATTAAATTTAAACTGATGCTTCATTGTCTCATTAACCAAGTATGCTAATTCACAATTAATTATTGTCGCATCATAGAGAAAAAGTTTATAAGTGGCTACACTTAACCCTTCAAAAATCTCAGCTTGTTTTAGATTTTATTGCAAATGAATACACAACGTGAACAATTGATATATACATGGCTTACATCTGTTCTTGAAAATGATCAATTTAAGATCGCTTTTTTAGCAGGTGATGCAAGCTTCCGCCGTTATGCGCGTATCGAGTTACAAAATAAAACGTATATGCTCATGGATGCCCCTCCAGAAAAAGAAGACTGTGTTCCGTTTGTGACCATTGACGAGTTTTTTGCGAGCCATGGCGTACGTGTGCCTCAGATCATCGCGAAAGATCTGGCTCAAGGTTTTCTATTGTTAGAAGACTTTGGTGATGTGCTTTTGTCGACATTATTAACTAATGAAACTGTTGATAAATACTACGAACAAAGTTTTAAACAACTTATTCAATTGCAATCTATTGACGGGACTAATCAGTTCCCAGCTTATTCTTACGAAAAATTAATGTCGGAAATGCAGCTACTCACAGACTGGATGTTGCCGTCGCTTTCTATTCAGCCGACTGCTGAACAGAAAAAAACGATTGATAATGCATTTGACTTCTTGGCTCACGCTGCATTAGCCCAACCGCAAGTTATTGTACATCGAGATTTTCATAGTCGAAATTTGATGAAAATTACCGATGAGCAAGAATTAGGGGTAATCGACTTCCAAGATGCTGTTATTGGCGCTGATACATATGATCTAATTTCGATTACTCGTGATGCATATGTTCAATGGAACGCTGATCGTGTTTATCAATGGTTTAAAGTGTTTTATGACCTGTTGCCAGCGTCGACTAAACAAAACCGTAGTTTTGATCAATTTAAACGTGATGCAGATTTAATGGCGATCCAGCGCCATATTAAAATTCTAGGTATTTTTGTTCGCTTGTTTGAACGTGATGGTAAGTCAGGTTATTTGAAGGATTTACCACGTGTCATGTGGTATTTGCTTGAAGAAAGCCGTGGTTACCCTGAGCTTGAAGAGTTTATGGTATTTATGAATAACATCGTGATGCCTAAATTTATCGAGAAATATGGTAGCTATGAGGTAGCAGCATAATGAAAGCAATGATTCTTGCTGCTGGCTTGGGCAATCGTATGCGTCCACTTACGCTATATACACCAAAGCCTTTGCTCGAGGTGGGTGGTAAACCCCTGATTGTGTGGCATATTGAAAAACTTAAGAAAATTGGTGTGACTGAAATAGTCATCAATTCTGCATGGTTGGCCGACAAGCTCATCAGTAGTTTAGGTGATGGCTCTCAATTTGGTGTGGATATCCGTTGGACACGAGAGGATGAAGGGTTAGAAACAGCTGGTGGAATTATTAATGCTTTGCCACTGCTTGGAACAGATCCTTTTATTCTGGTGAATGGAGATGTATGGACCACAATGAATTTTGAAGGTCTGCGCCATATTAAGCTAAAAGATGATTTGGCACATCTTGTGTTGGTTGATAATCCTAAACAGCATCCTGAAGGCGACTTTACATTATTGGATGGGCGCGCTTTTACATTCGATCAAGATGTGACGGGCGAAAACCTCACTTTTAGTGGTCTATCTGTTATTCATCCTAAACTTTTTGACGGATTGGAAGCGGGTAAGCGTCCTTTAGCTCCACTATTGAAGCAAGCGATGCATAATCAGAAAATATCTGGTGAAAAGCTTAAAGGTGCATGGGTAGATGTGGGAACGCCTGAGCGTTTAATGGAGCTAGATTTGCAAATTCGTGAAGGCTTCTACGATTAAGTGTGTAATCCCTAATCGTTAACTAGTGTTCCACGATGCATAAATGGGTATACTTTGTTTTAAATTTTACTTAGATGTTATCTGTTTATGCATCCGTTTTTTCAAGAGTTACAACAGGGTAGTCAAAAATTAGGTTTATCGCTTAGCGATGAAGCTTTGACATTATTGTTGAAGTATCAAGATGCTTTGGTACTTTGGAACAAAGCTTATAATCTAACAGCGATTCGTGATCCGAAAGAAATGTTAGTGAAGCATTTGTTAGATAGCCTAAGTATTTTGAAAGATTTGCCAACAGGCCGTTTGCTTGATGTAGGTACAGGTGGTGGTATGCCGGGCATGATCATTGCTTTATGTCAGCCGGAACGCTCATGTGTATTGCTTGATTCGAATGGTAAGAAAATTCGTTTTTTGAAACAGTTTATTGCTGACCTTAAGTTAAAAAACGTAGTAGCCGTGCAAACACGTGTTGAAAATCAAGATACAATTGATGAGCTTGGTCAATTTGATGTGATTACAAGTCGCGCTTTTGCTTCTTTAACGGATTTTGTGGATGCAGCTCAGCCATACTTGCATCAGAGCAGTATAATTGCAGCAATGAAAGGAGTTGTGCCAGTTGAGGAAATTGAGCAACTTAATCAGGACTTTTCATGTAAAGTGATTGAGCTGCGCGTACCAAGACTTGATGAACAACGTCATTTACTTTTACTTCAACGTATTTAAATAAAAAGTATTAGGGTTACCATGGCTCAAATTATTGCGATTGCAAACCAAAAGGGTGGTGTTGGTAAAACAACGACTGCAGTAAATCTTGCAGCGTCTCTAGCTGTATTAAAGAAACGTGTATTACTTGTAGATATGGATTCACAAGGTAATGCTACGATGGGGTCTGGTATTCAAAAGAACGATCTTTTGTATTCCATTACGGATGTTCTACTTGGTGAAGTACCAATTGAAACGGCCATTCAAAAAGCAGAAGTTGGATATAAAGTTTTAGGGTCTAATCGTGAACTTTCCGGTGTTGAGCTTGCTATTGCAGAACAAGAGGGCCGTGAATTCATTCTAAAAAATGCTTTGAATGAAATCCGAAACTCATTTGATTTTATCATTGTGGATTGTGCGCCAAGCTTGAGTTTGATTACTGTCAATGCTTTGGCAGCTGTAGATAGTGTAATCATTCCAATGCAATGCGAATATTATGCGCTAGAAGGTTTAGCTGATTTAACCCAGACTATAGATCGTATTCAAAAGGCATTAAATCCTGATTTAGAGATTATTGGTGTATTACGTACAATGTACGATGCACGAAATGCTTTAACACGTGATGTATCTGCTGAGTTAGAACAGTATTTCGGAAAAAAACTTTATGATACTGTCGTTCCGCGTAATGTTCGCTTAGCAGAAGCGCCGGCGCATGGTTTGCCTGTTATATATTTTGAGAAAAGTTCTAAAGGTGCAGTTGCATACTTAAATCTTGCAGCTGAGATGTTGAAGAAAAGTAAAGTAAAGAAAGGAAGTAAAGTATGAGCATCAAAAAACGCGGATTGGCTAAAGGACGTGGTTTAGATGCATTACTTGGTTCAATTCAAAAAGAAAAATTACAGCTGGAAGCACAGGCACTTGACCACGGACAGTTGAAACAAATTGATGTAAATTTATTGAAACGTGGTGAATATCAACCACGTCGCTTTATTCATGAGCATGATTTGCAAGAGTTAGCATCTTCTATTGAAAAACATGGAGTGATGCAACCTATTGTAATTCGTCCAGTTGATGATGAATCACATCCATACGAAATCATTGCTGGTGAACGACGCTGGCGTGCAGCGCAACTTGCGGGTTTAACTGAAATTCCTGCAATTGTTCGTGATTTAAATGATCAGGTTGCCATTGCATTAGCACTTATTGAGAATATTCAGCGTCAAGATTTAAATCCGATTGATCAGGCTATAGCCTTGCAGCGTTTTCATGATGAATTCGGTTTGAGCCATCAAGAAATTGCTGACACAGTAGGGAAAGCACGTACTACCGTAAGTAATTTACTTCGTTTGTTGAGTTTGGCGGATGAAATTAAAGATTTCATGCAGCAAGGCCAGCTTGATATGGGGCATGCTCGAGCTATCTTGACGTTAAAGGGTAAAGATCAATTAGACGTTGCTAAAATCGTAATTGAAAAAGGACTATCTGTTCGTCAAACAGAGCAATTGGTGCGTGATAGAAGTGAGCCTAAGCAGGAGAAGGAAAAAGCACCTGTAGCACCTGATATTGAACAATTGACACAAAAATTATCAGAGCGTTTTGGCGCTAATGTGAAAATTGATCATAATCAAAAAGGTAAGGGTAAGCTTGTTATTCATTACCATACTTTAGATGAGTTAGATGGCATTTTAAATATTTGTTTGCCTAATTAATTTGTATTTGGGTCATATATTTCTAATTTTATATTCTTGGGGAAGAAGATATGTGGGAACTTGTGAGAGCGGGTGGCTGGTTGATGCTGCCTTTAATTCTGTGCTCAATTTTAACTGTTGCGATCAGCATTGAACGTTTTGTTCGGTTAAGACGTTCACAAGTTCTACCCAAAGCATTAATTGATGATAGTTCGTTAAGAACTGAAGATATTGTGGAAAATTTGGAACAAAATGTAGAAGTGCAAAACAGTGCATTGGCTCACATTTTAAAAGCAGGTTTTGATCATCGTGAGCATGGTGAGCAATTTGCACGTGCGCAGATGGAAGTTGCAGCTTCTCAAGAAATTTCTTATTTAGAAAAAAATATTAATTTTTTGGGCACTTTAAGTGCTGTAGCGCCGTTACTGGGATTGCTTGGCACTGTGGTGGGAATTATTGAATCATTTCTTGTGATTGATTTTGGATCGGCTGGTAGTCCAAGTTTAATGATTCCGGGTATTTCTAAAGCGCTTATTACTACAGCTGTGGGAATGTTAATTGCGATTCCTGCTTTAGTTGCTTATCGCTATTTTCAAAGATTAGTACAAGATTATATTACTGACCTAGAACAGCAATCGACTTTATTTCATGCCTCATTGTTCTATAAACGTTCCTCGTCTATAGCAGAACATCGTCGTGTTGGGTGATGGGTGAATAGCCAGATGAAATTTAAACGTTCTAAGGTTGAAGACATTCATATCAATTTAACGCCTATGATTGACTGTTTGTTGTTCATTTTAGTTTTTTTATTACTATCGACTACTTTTAATCAGCCAAGTCGCCTCAATTTAACTTTACCAGATGCACAAGGTGTTCCACCAAAACAGTACGATCACAAAATTGAAGTCGTGGTAGACTCTTCTGGTCATTATGCTGTAAATGGTCAGGCACTTTCGTCTAAAGAGGTTGCTGATCTGAGTACTGCGATTAAGCAAGTTGCTCAAGAGCGCCGTGATTTTATGTTCATCATTGCTGCGGATGCCAAAGCGTCTCATCAGGATGTAATTCGCGTTATGGATGTAGCAGGACAACTCGGTTTTGTTAACATCAATATTAGTACCAAAGTTCCTTCTAGAGGTTTTTCTGAGTGAATCAAGATTTTAAGGTTTATTTGCGTCTCATAGCCTATTTAAAACCTTATTGGGGCGTGGCCTTATTAGTTCTTATCGGGTTCGGTATTAACTCAGCAACAGAAGTCTCCGTTGCTAAATTGATTAAATTTATTATTGATGCAATCCAAAGTGGCAGTAGAAGTGATTTGGATTGGTTCCCATTATTAATCATTTTATTGGTTTTTTTCCGTGGTTTAGGCCTTTTTATGGGAGGTTACTATACTGCGGTGATTTCACGTAGTTTGGTTTTTAGTATTCGCCAAGAAGTTTATGCCAAACTCTTAAGACTACCGGCACAATATTACCTAGATAATTCATCTGGCCATATTACTGCCAAGATTATGTATAACGTTGAGCAGCTAACAGCAGCTTCTTCGGAGTCATTAAGAGTCATCGTTAGGGATGGGATGATTACACTGGGATTATTAGGCTATCTGTTTTATACCAATTGGCGTCTTACTTTATGTGTTTTTGTATTTTTACCTGTAATTGGTGTATTGGTACGTAAAGCTTCAAAACGTATGCGAAAACTCTCATTACAGGTTCAAGATACAATGGGTGATGTGAACCACGTTGTTCAAGAGAGTATCAATGGTAATGCTGTAGTAAAAACTTTTGCTGGTGAAGAGTCTGAACAAGAACGGTTCTATAAGTCATCAGAAGAAAACTTAAAACGTGGTTTAAAAATGGTAATTGTACAAAACCTGAATAGCCCTGTGGTTCAGGTAGTAATGGCTTGTGCGATGGCCCTTATTGTATGGTTAGCTTTACGACCACAGATTTTAGGTAATACTAGTGCTGGTGAGTTCGTGGCTTACCTTACAGCTGCTGGTCTATTAGCAAAACCAGTTAAAAACTTGACTGATGTTAATGAAAAGTTACAACGCGGTTTAGCAGCAGCTCATTCTGTTTTTGAACTATTAGATTTGCCTGAAGAGCAAAATAACGGTCAGTTGAAACCTAAACTAAATGGTGCAATTCGTTTTGATCATGTGGCATTAAATTATGCTGATGGCGTACAGGCTATTAAAGATTTCTCTTTAGATATTCTTCCTGGGCAAACTGTAGCATTAGTTGGACGTTCAGGTGCTGGTAAAAGCTCATTAGTTAATATGTTGGTACGTTTCCAAGAGGTATCAAGTGGGCAAATTTATTTAGATGGTTTGCCAATTAATGATATTGATCTTTCTTGTTTGCGTACCCAAATCGCAATGGTAAATCAGCAAGTTGTATTATTTAATCGTACTGTTCGTGAAAACATTGCGTATGGTCAGTTGCAAGGTGCGTCAGATGAGGAAATTCATGCCGCTGCAAAAGCTGCATATGCACATGACTTCATTATGAATTTACCAAATGGTTATGATACTGTTTTAGGGGCACAGGGCCTAAACTTATCTGGTGGTCAGCGTCAGCGAATTGCTATTGCTCGAGCAATTTTAAAGAATGCTCCAATATTAATTTTAGATGAAGCTACAAGTGCTCTTGATAATGAATCTGAACATTTTATTCAGCAAGCATTTGATGAAGCGATGCAAGACCGCACTACGATTGTCATTGCTCACCGTTTATCAACAATTGAAAATGCTGACCGTATTGTAGTGATGGATCAAGGACAAATTGTTGAACAAGGTACTCATCAAGAACTCCTCGCAAAACATGGTGCTTATTATCAATTACATCAGCGTAATTTCGAGGATAACTAAGCATGTCATTAGTCCAGCTGATCCAGAATGCATGGAATAAACAATCGAGTTGGTTGATTGCTTTACGTCCATTGTCTTGCTTGTATCGGGCTGGGTTTTTACTAAATCGTAATCTTTATAATTCAGGTTTTAAGCAAATTTATAAAGCGCCCGTACCTGTGATGGTTATAGGTAATATCACAGTAGGTGGAAGCGGAAAAACTCCCTTGCTAATACAACTGGTGAATTATCTACAGCAGCATAATGTAAAAGTAGGGGTAATTAGTCGGGGATATGGGGGTAATGGTCCTTTTCCACTGCTGGTTACCTCGGGCGGCCAAGTAGCTCAAGCTGGGGATGAGCCAGCATTAATTGTTCAGGCTACAAGTGTACCAATGGCAGTAGGTCCTAATAGGCAGGCCGCAATAGAGTTATTGCTTGAGTCATCAGAAATAGATTTGATTATTAGTGATGATGGGTTGCAGCATTGGGCATTAGATCGACAGATCGAGTGGATTGTACTGGATCAAAATCGTGGTTTAGGGAATAAAAAACTATTACCTGAAGGTTATCTGCGAGAGCCTGTTGAACGTTTAGAAACTGGAACAGTGATTGAGCATACTCATAAACCTGCTACAGAATTAAACATGTATCTCGAGACAGGACAGCCATATTTACTTAACCCTTTATCTAATTCTAAACCAAGCTTTAATCTTGAGAATAATTATCATGCTGTAGTGGGTATTGGCTTTCCTCAACGGTTTTATCAAACCCTTAAAGATCTAGGGTTGAAGCAATTCGAAGAGCATGCCTTTCAAGATCATCATGATTACACAATCAATGATTTAATTTTTAATGATGAGCTGCCACTTATTACAACTGAAAAAGATGCAGTTAAACTATTACCGTTACTTGAAAAACATCCTGAATTTAAACAATCTATTTGGGTAGTTCCTGTTACAGCTGTGCTGTCTACACAGTGTTATCAGGTTTTAAAAATGCAATTGCAAGAACTTGATATTCAATTATCTTAGGAAGAAAAAATGAAACACATCGTCATTCCAGCACGCTTCTCAAGTTCGCGTTTGCCAGGTAAACCATTGTTGCTTATTCATAACCGTCCTATGATTTTACGTGTAGTGGATCAGGCAAAAAAAGTCGAAGGTTTTGATGATTTGTGCGTGGCAACAGATGACGAACGTATTGCTGAGATCTGCCGTGCAGATGGAATTGATGTAGTTCTTACCAGTGCAGATCATCCTTCGGGTACAGACCGTTTAAGTGAGGTGGCTCGCATTAAGGGTTGGGATGCAGACGATATTATTGTAAATGTTCAAGGTGATGAACCTTTATTGCCAGCTCAACTTGTTCGGCAAGTTGCAGAACTTTTGGTTGATAAACCAAATTGTTCAATGTCTACGTTGTGTGAGCCGATTCATACCTTAGATGAGTTCCAGCGTGACAGTATTGTAAAAGTAGTCATGTCTAAACAAAATGAAGCTTTATATTTTAGCCGGGCTACCATTCCTTATGATCGAGATGGGGCTAAGCATGATGAACCGACTTTACATTCACAAGCATTTCGTCATTTAGGTTTATATGCTTATCGAGTGAACTTATTACAAGAATACGTAACATGGGATATGGGGAAGCTTGAAAAGTTGGAGAGCCTTGAACAATTACGTGTTTTGGAAAATGGTCATCGAATTGCAATTGCTGTAGCCGAAGCCAATTTACCACCAGGTGTGGACACTCAAGCTGATCTTGATCGCTTAAATAGTATGCCTGTTGAATCTTTTGAATAAGCGTTAATTTTTAATGAATCCGAATGTAACTTCAAAGGTTTATCCTTGGCAGCAAACAACATGGGACACCTTGACAACAAGGTTTCCCAATATTGGACATGGTCTCTTATTTTACGGCAAGCAAGGTTGTGGAAAACATGCTTTTGCTAAGCAGTTTTTGGCATGGGTACTTTGTTTAAATAAGCAGCCGCAGGGCCCTTGTGGTGAATGTAGTAGTTGCCAATGGTTAAAATCAGACACTCATCCCAATTATGTTCATATCACAACGGATGAAGAAAATAAAAAACAGAATGCAAAAATTAAAATAGAAAAGATCCGTGACTTACTACCTTTCGTACAACAAACGGGAGAAGGTTGGCGCGTTATTGTGATTGAGCCTGCAGAAGCACTTAATTTGGCATCTTCAAATGCTTTGCTAAAGACTTTAGAAGAACCAGGCGAGCGTGTTGTTTTAATTTTATTAGCTGATCACTATCTTAAACTACCGGCCACTATTCGTAGCCGATTGCAACATTTCGCTTTAGATCGTATTTCATATGAGCAAGCTACTTCTTATTTGAATGAGTATTTATCTGAACTTGCAGAAGTGCAGCCTGATTTACTGCTTGGCTTATCTAATGATATGCCTTTACAAGCAATAGAAATTGCTCAAAGTGACTGGTTTGCGAAAAGGCAAATTTTCTTAAATGATTGGCTTAAAATTGTTGCTCAAAAAAATATGCCTTTATTTTTCTCAGGCAAATGGCAAAAAGAATTAAGTTTTAATGATTTTATAATGCTTTTTGAATACTTGTTGGGTGATTTAATTTGTGTCAAGCTAAACCAACCACAGAAAAATACTGATTTAGATTTTGATCAGTTAAGCCCATATTATGATTTAGAAAGCTTATTTAATATTTATAGTGAATTACAGCAAGCAAAAAAGCTTGTTGAACAAAATGTACAAAGCCAACTTATTATTGATCAATTATTTATAACGTTAATGAATATTTAAGGGGAAAACTATGCAGCCGCAAATGGGGGGGATTATTCAGGTAAATATTCCTGATAAAGCTACTTTGCAAGCAAGCTATATGGGATATGTGCAAGGTGGAGGCCTATTCGTACCATCAAAACAAAAGGTAAAGATGGGACAAGAAATTTTCATTTTAGCGACTTTGCCTGAGCAGTCTCAAAAAATTCCTCTAACAGGCAAAGTAATCTGGATCTCCCATAAGCAAAGTGGATTTAAACCTCAAGGTTTTGCTATTCAGTTAAGCGGAGATAAGGGAATTTACTATAAAACTGAGGCAGAACGAGTTTTGGCTGGTAGTATGTCTCTAGACCGTCCAAGTTATACGATGTAATTAAATAGGAAAGAAAAGTGTTTGTTGATACGCATTGCCATTTAACGATGTTAGATTTAACGCCTTATAACGGTGATCTGGACCTTGCGCTTGCAGCGGCGCGAGCAGAAGGAGTGTCTAAGTTTATGGCAATTTCCGTTGATCTCGATGACCATATTGCACTAGCTGAAATTGCAAATAAACATGCAGATGTTGGTTATACGGTAGGTGTACACCCTTGTGAGGATGTGGACACAATGGCACGTGCAACAACTGAGTATTTGATTGAATTGGCTCAATCAGAAAAAGTATGGGCTTTAGGTGAAACTGGACTGGACTATTATCACAGTACAGATTTTATTGAAGAGCAAAAGGTGTGTTTTGCAAGACATATCCAAGCTTCAAAAATTTTAAAAAAACCAGTTGTCGTTCATACCCGATCAGCAAAGCATGATACGGTAGATATTATCCGTGCTGAACAATCAACCCATGGGATCCTGCATTGTTTTACCGAAGATTGGGAAACTGCTAAAGCTGTGCTTGATTGTGGTTATTACATTTCTTTTTCCGGTATTGTGTCATTTAAGAATGCACAGGATTTGCGCGATGTAGCTAAACAGGTCCCACTAGATCGTCTTTTAATTGAAACAGATAGCCCATATTTAGCACCTGTCCCATATCGTGGTAAAACAAATGAACCAAAATACGTGCCTTATGTAGCCAAAGCGCTCAGTGATGTATATGATAAATCGGTTGAGGAAATTGCAATGATCACCTCACAAAATTTTGAGAACTTGCTAAAAGCGATTTAGGTTATAGAAACTATATAAGAGAGTAATTGCGTGAAGATGGATCGTCAGGCTCAGTTCCGAGCAAGAGAAGTATTAATATTTCAGGTTGCGGAACAATTATTGCTAGAAAATGGCGAAGCCGGAATGACACTCGATGTCTTGGCTGCTGAGCTTGATTTAGCAAAAGGAACTTTGTACAAACACTTTCAAAGTAAAGATGAGTTGTACATGCTGTTGATTATTCGTAATGAGCGTATGTTACTTGAAATGGTTCAAGATACTGAAAAAGCCTTTCCAGAGCATTTGGCTTTTTTCATGTTGCATCATTTACATCATCCTGAGCGAACAGTTTTATTCCATCAAATTGAGGAAAAACTCTCAATCACTGCTCAAGGCGTACATCATCTTTTTCACGAACTTTATCAAGTGCGTAAACAGAGATTGCGAATTATCATTCGTATGACAGACCACTACCTAGAATCTATTCAAAGCAGTATGCCTACACGAGATTATCTTGCTTCTATTTGGTCATTAACTCATGGTGCGGCAGCTATTCTCAATTCAAGTTTTTATCAACGATATTTAGGTTCAAGAGACACTTTAAGAGTGGCTTATATTGATCAGGCTTTAGCCTTGCCTAAACAAGCTGTTGAGCAATATGCTTAGGTCGATATGAAATCTCAATCACCACTTAAATCTCAAAAAGGTTTTACTCTCATAGAAGTGATGGTGGTGATTGTTATTATGACCATTATGACCTCTCTAGTTGTACTCAACATAGGTGGGGTTGACCAAAAGAAAGCGATGCAAGCAAGAGAGTTATTTTTGCTTGATATGCATAAGATTGGTAAAGAGTCGCTTGATCAGTCTCGTGTTTTAGCTTTATCTACTCTCAGTGAAACAGATGTTTCACCATTTTCTTATGAATTGTATGAGTATCATGACCAGAGTAAATTACAGGTCCAAGATTTAAAAAATCGCTGGCAAAAATATTCAGAATTTACTACGCGGCAACTGCCTAAACATGTATCGTTTACAATACAACCTTTAGATAAGCAAAACTATTCAAAAGCTACGAATACCGATTTAATTGGAGGGCAGGCTCCTCAGTTAATCTGGTTCGGTAACGGTGAAGCTAAAACTGTGAAAATACAGTTTTACTTTGAACAAAAACCAATTGGTTCAGAAATACAAATTGATCATTTGGGTAAAATAAATGAAATCTAAAGGCTTTACTCTATTAGAAGTAATGGTTGCTTTAGCAATTTTTGCAGTGGCGGCTGTCGCGTTAACTAAAGTAGCCATGCAATATACTCAATCTACCTCAAATGCAATTCTTAGAACAAAAGCACAGTTTGTCGCAATGAATGAAGTTGCTTTAATGGAAATAAATCAGGAATGGCTCGAAGGTACACAAAGCAAGCAAGTGACTTCTCAAGGTGAGACTTGGCAGATTGATAAATCTGCGCAATCTACAATTAGTCCAAATGTTCAAAAAGTAGATGTACAAGTTAGTTTATATGATTCTGATAAGGGGAAAGTTCAAAATGGTATTACTCACTTGGTATTTTTTAATTACCCCGTGAAAGCAAAATAATGATAAAGAATAAATATTTTTGCTCTCCAGGCCCAGCTTCACGTCTTGCGGCACGATCAGAGCAGATGATGAGGGGTTACTCCGAGCAAGGCTCTTCGTCTTGCACTCAGACAAAGCTTCGCTTTGTTAATCCTCGCTCAGGATTTACTTTAGTTGAGCTTTTAGTTGCGATTGCAATTTTTGCTATTTTATCTTTGTTGGGTTGGAAGGTTTTTGATTATTTACTAAAAGTCCGTGATCGTAATACTCAACATGAAGTGCAGCTATTTGAATTACAAGATGCTTATCAACAAGTTTTGCGTGATACATTGCAAATTATACCTTTATCAGCCAATCAAGGCGGGCAATTACGTCCAGCTTTAGAGATTGATAATCAAGTTCTCCGCTTTAGTAAGGCGGGTGTTACTGATCCATTAAAGCAAGGATTATCACCTTTTGAGCGTATCGAGTATCGATATGATCCTGATCAAAAAAAGCTTTATCGCCTTAAATATAGTAACTTAAATACTTCAAATAGAGAGCAACCCTTATCAAGTACGCTGTTGAGCCAAGTTGAACAATTTCAAATTATGGTTTTGACACCTCAAGAAGTAACAAAGTGGCCTGAAATTAATATTGACCCTACAAAACCTGATGAATTTAGGAAGTTGCCAAAAGGAATAAAAATGCAACTCACGGTTGCAGGTGTAAGTTATGAGTGGATTTATAGCTTAAACCAAGGTGATTTATCGCTCTCCAAACAGGGAGGTCAATAAATGTTACTCTATAAAAAAAATCAGCAAGGTGTAGCGTTACTCACAATTTTGATAATGGTTGCTTTGGCTACAATTTTAGCTGCCTCTATTGCAAAGCATCAAACTAATACGATGGAAAATACGGGTTATTTGATGCGTCAAAATCAGTCATTACTCTATGCAAAAAGTGCAGAAGCTTTTTTTTCTGAATTATTAATTCAAGATGCAAATAATGCTGGTGGCATCGATCATTTAAAGGAAAGCTGGGCTCAGCCAATGCCACCTTTCCCAATAGAAGATGGAGCCGTATCGGGGCGCTTACTAGATGAGTCAGGAAAATTTAATCTAAACAATTTAACGACCAATGAAGGCAAGGTAAACGAAGCTGCTAAAAATTGGTTTGAGCGATTGCTTGTGCGTGTAGGATTGCCAGCAGAGTTAAGTCAAGCAGTTATTGATTGGCAAGATCCAGATGATGAACCAAGCGGCCCTATGGGGGCAGAAAGTAACTATTATGAAGGACTTGACTCTGGCTATTTGGCTTCAAATGCTAAATTTCATCGTATAGAAGAGTTGAAATTGGTAAGAGGTTTTGAAGGCAAGAAATATGATTTAATCGCACCATACATTTCTGCATTACCTGAAAATACAAAAGTGAATGTTAATACCGCATCGCCATTAGTATTAGCGAGTATTGATCAAAAAATAGATTTAGGGACTATAGAAAAAGAACTTCAATTACGTCAACAGAATTTAAAGTTCTTTCAAAATATTGATGAATTATGGCAATTGAATGCTTTTTCAACAGTTGATCCACAAAAGAAAACTGAAGTTAATAGCCTTTTAGATGTGAAGTCGAACTTTTTTCAAGCACAAATTGAGGTTGTGTTGAATAATAGAAAAAGACAGTTTACAAGTGCCTTAATGCGCAGTGATAAGCAAGTTTATGTATATTCTAGAAATATAGTGCCTTTTAACTAATTGAAAAGTTATGATTTATTTACTTTAGATGTTTTTTGAAGTTTGTAATTATAAATTTTTCCAAGTTAAACGTTAAAGTAAATATAAACTGTCTATATGTGTATATTCGATATTCCTTCATCAGTCTTATCATACTTTTTGCTAATTGCTTCTAATTGAAAAGTGATGCGAAATTTTTGTCTTTTGCTTTATAATAATGTTCTTAGAAGGAATGATCGATTTGGCACATGTTAATTCGTAAGTTATTTAAGTTTGAAAATGCACATGTTGTACGTAACTGTACATCGGATCGTTGTAAGCGATCAATTCATGGACATAGCTATAAAGTTGAGTTATTGCTTAAAGCTTCGAAATTAGATCATGGGCAAATGGTTTATGATTTTGGACTCCTAAAAGGAGTAATAAAAGACTTATTCGATAGCTTTGATCACGCAATTTGTTTTTGGGAAAAAGATGATTCTCAATATATTGATGCATGTCAGACTTTTAGTGCTCGTTGGATTTCTTTACCTGTTTCACCATCGGCTGAACAGTTTTCACGTATTTTCTTTTATCTAGCTCAGCAAGTTTTACAATCAACAGTCACTCAAAATGGGGAAGGTGATGTTGAAGTATATTCTGTTATTGTTCATGAGACTGATACTGGATATGCTCAGAGTTTTATTGAAGATATTCAAAACGAACAAATGGGTATTTTAAGTCTTGATGGAATTGTTTTTTCAGAACAAATTCAGATAGAGTGGGCAAATCCACAAATGTATGAAGACTTGAAAAAAGGGATTAAATTTAATAATCCTCAAGTTGATTTGCAAGTCGAAGTATAAATCGAATTACTTATTTTATTTGTAGAATTGAAAATTGATCTAGGATGACATTAATGCAATTAACTGAGCAACAGCAAAATAAACTCAGTAAAGTTCAATTAGAAGAAAGTTGGAAAAGATCTTTAGCACCTTTTCTATTAAGTCCTCAGATGGATAGTTTGCGCGATTTCTTATTTCAACAGAAACAAGCTCAGAAAATAATATATCCGCCTAGTAAACAGATCTTTAATGCTTTAAATATCACACCACTGGCTGATGTGAAAGTTGTGATTTTAGGGCAAGACCCATATCACGGGCCAAACCAAGCGAATGGATTAAGTTTCTCTGTTCAAAAAGGTATTGCATTACCACCATCTTTGCGCAATATTTTTCATGAATTACATACAGATTTGGGTATTCCAGCTCCTCGCCATGGTGACTTAACAAAATGGGCTACGCAAGGCGTACTTTTACTGAACAGCGTGCTTACTGTTGAAGCTGGACAGCCAACCTCACATCAAAAGCAAGGTTGGGAAGCATTTACTGATGAAGTTATTGATGTTTTAAATGAACAGAGACAACATATAGTATTTATTTTGTGGGGTGCTTATGCACAGCGCAAAGGACAACGTATAAATAGAGATAAACACTTGGTTTTAACAGCCGCACATCCATCACCTCTTGCTGCAAATAGAGGGGGATTTTTTGGATGCAAAGTGTTTTCAAAAACAAATCAATATTTGAAACAACATGGCATTGAGCCCATAGACTGGCAATTGGACGCATGATGAACTCTCCCAATGTAAATAACTATCACCCGGACTTGGTGGTTGAAGAAGCAAAAAACGGCTGGCGTATAGTACGTTTGAATCGTCCTAAATCGTTACATGCTTTAGACGAATCAATCGTAACGGCATTATTGCGTGTATTTGAAGATTTCCGTGACGATGAACAGGTTAAAGCAATTTGGTTAGACTCAACTACACCAAAAGCTTTTTGTGCAGGTGGTGATGTTAGAAAATTACGCCAACTTGTTATAAATCAAGAAGTCGATACCGCAAATAAGTTCTTCCAGCAGGAATATGCTTTAGATCTACTTTTACATAATTATGCTAAACCGGTTGTGGTTTGGGGAGAAGGTTACGTAATGGGCGGTGGTTTAGGCTTGTTTATGGCTGCACCATTCCGTCTAGTGACACCATATTCACGTTTAGCAATGCCTGAAATTAATATTGGTTTATATCCTGACGTTGGTGCGAGCCGTTTCTTGGCAGATCGTGGTCCAATAGGTTTGTTTACGGGCTTAACCGGTTCAATCATGACTGCTGCTGGGGCGTATAGCATCGGTTGGGCAACACATATTTGTGAAGCTCAGCGTGATAATGTTTTGCAAAAAGTTTTAAATATTAATTGGGCTCATTATCCTGCAGGGGATTTCCGAGCAATTGATGATACTTTAAATAGTTTACACCGTCCTGTTGCGGCAGGTCCATTGCAAAACTCACTTGATGTAATTCATAGTGTTTGCCGTGGTTTTAATTTTGAACAAGACTATCAAGCTATTGTTAGCTTACGTGATGCGAGCAGTGATTGGTTACGTCAAGCAAGTGAGAATTTGCAAAAAGGATCTCCTAGTACCGCGGCAATTACTTGGTTACTGTGGCAATGGGGCAAACAAATCCACTCATGGGATGAGGTCTTTGATCTAGAGGCTCAGATTTCTGAGTGGAAAATCCGTCATCCTGACTTTGTGGAAGGTGTTCGCGCACGCTTAGTTGATAAAGATTTATCACCTGAATGGAAACCATGTGACGATCTAAGCTTGAGAGGTATATTGGCTGATTGTCCACCAGTAACTTCAATTGATAGCTGGAATGCCTTACTTAGACAACACGGTGTGATCACCTAAAGTAAATGACTGAATATAGTGATGAACACTGGATGCAGCTTGCTTACGAGCAAGCTGAATTAGCCGCCCAGCAGGGTGAGATACCTGTTGGAGCGGTTCTGGTGAGCCAAAATCGAGTAATCGGATCTGGTTATAATGCTCCAATTACTTTATTGGATCCAACTGCACATGCAGAAATTCAAGCTATCCGTGCAGCGTGTTCCTCTTTAGAAAATTATCGATTACCTGAAGATACGACTTTATATGTTACTCTTGAGCCATGTACTATGTGTGTAGGTGCGCTCGTACATGCAAGAATTAAACATGTGGTTTTTGGTACGCCAGAACCTAAAGCAGGCTCTTTGGTGAGTGCGCGTCAGTTATTACAGCAAGGTTATTATAATCATAGGTTTACATTTCAGAATGGCTGTCTACAAGAAAAATGTGCACAACAGCTTAGCCATTTTTTTAAACAAAGACGTGAGCAAAAGAAACAAGAGAAACAACAAAAAAACGTCCTTAAATGATTAAAAATTAACATACTCTTATGGCAAACTAACGCGGTTTTAATGTCATGATTCTATTTAATAAGGACGATTCAATGCGTAATGTAATTACCGTAGAAAAAGAATTTAATGCTCCTCTTACTGATGTATTTAATTTGCTCTCTAAGCATTCAACTTACAATACTGCTTTTGCACCTTTACAGGTTGTGCGTGTTAAAGACTCCGCAGATTCTAAAAGACCTGATGGTTTAGGCTCAATTCGACGTATGGGATTTGGTCCAATTAAGCCACTTAAAGAAGAAATTACATTGTTGGAAGAAAATAAAAGTATTGAGTATAAATTAATAGACAATCCTTTGATTAAACACCATTTAGGTAGAATTGAGTTTTCTGAGATTACTCCATACATTACCTTAGTTACATACCGTATCGAGTTAACGGCAAAAGCGCCAGTGGTCAGTAAATTAATCCTTGCACAGTTAAAACTAGCCATTACACTAGGCTTTTCGAGATTAGCTAAAGCATTTGCTTCTTAGTGAGAGTTCAATGACAGTTCAAATTATTACTATTGATGGTCCGAGTGGTTCGGGTAAAGGAACATTGGCCGCAAAACTTGCAGCACATTATCAATATCATTTACTCGATTCGGGTGCCTTATATCGTTTATTAGGGTTGTCATTACATAAACACGATTTATTAGAGAAATTAGACAGTCAGCTTGATGAATGTATTCAATATGCACGTCAACTGGACATTAAATTTGAAACGTCTACCTCAGGGATTTTGGTCTTCTTAGATGGCGAAGATGTATCTCAAACAATCCGTACAGAGCGAGTTGGTGAGTACGCATCAAAAGTTGCAGTGGTTCCAGAGCTTAGACAAGCACTATTTGAAAGACAAAGAGCTTTTGCGCAAAGTCCTGGTTTAGTTGCAGATGGGCGTGATATGGCAACATCTATCTTTCCAGAAGCTAATGCTAAAATTTATCTGACAGCTTCGGCTGAGTCACGCGCTGAGCGAAGAGTAAAACAGTTGCAGGGTATGGGGCTAGATGCTAAAATAAACGACATTTTAGCTAATATACAGGCACGAGACAAAAGAGATATGGAGCGAGAAGTTGCTCCGCTCAAGCCAGCCAGAGATGCTTATATCATTGATAGTTCGGAATTAACGATCGATCAGGTATTTAAGTTGATGGTTGATTATGTCGATAGCCGTACTATTTAGTAAATAGAATTATCAGTTGAAGCATAGCTTGATCAGTCTATAAAGACTATGTTGATACTTAACTAAACCGGCCTTGTCTGATCCAAGACCGCTGAATTTATCAGGTATATCATGACCGAATCTTTTGCAGCCCTCTTTGAAGAAAGTGAATTAAACCTCAACGTTGAAAAGGGTGCAGTCATCCAAGGTGTTGTTGTAAACATCGATAGCGACTGGGTAACTGTTGACACTGGCCTAAAGTCTGAAGGCATTGTTGACCGTGCTGAATTTTTAAATGAACAACGTGAACTTGAAGTTCAGGTTGGTGATACTGTTGACGTAGTTGTTGAAGCTCTTGACAACGGTATGGGTCAAACAGTTTTATCACGTGAAAAAGCTAAGCGTGCTGAAACTTGGACTAAACTTGAAAAAATCTTTGAAGATGGCGAAATCGTTACTGGTGTTATCTCTGGTAAAGTTAAAGGCGGTTTCACTGTTGACATCGGTCCTGTTCGTGCATTCTTACCAGGTTCATTAGTTGACACTCGTCCTATCCGTGACACTACTCACCTTGAAGGTAAAGAGTTAGAGTTCAAAGTAATTAAACTTGATGCTAAACGTAATAACGTTGTTGTATCTCGTCGTGCTGTTATGGAAGCTGAATCTTCTGCTGACCGTGAAGCATTACTTGCTCAACTTGAAGAAGGTCAAACAGTTACAGGTACAATCAAAAACCTTACTGATTACGGTGCATTCGTTGATCTTGGCGGTATTGATGGTCTTCTACATATCACAGATATGGCTTGGAAGCGTATCAAGCACCCTTCAGAAGTTGTTGAAGTTGGTCAAGAAGTTACTGTTAAAGTACTTAAATTTGACCGTGAACGTAACCGCGTATCTTTAGGTCTTAAACAATTAGGCGAAGATCCATGGTTAGCGATCATGAGCCGTTACCCTAAAGGTTCTATCGTTAAAGCTCGCGTAACTAACTTAACTGACTACGGTTGTTTCGCTGAAATTGCTGAAGGCGTTGAAGGTTTAGTTCACGTTTCTGAAATGGACCACACTAACAAAAACATCCACCCATCTAAAGTTGTTCAGATTGGTGATGAAGTTGATGTTATGGTTCTTGAAGTTGATGAAGAACGTCGTCGTATTAGCCTTGGTATCAAACAAACTCGTGCTAACCCATGGGAAGAGTTTGCTAAAGCTCATGAGAAAGGCGAAAAAGTATCTGGTACTATCAAGTCTATCACTGACTTTGGTATCTTCATTGGCTTGAACGGCGGTATCGACGGTTTAGTACACTTGTCTGATATTTCTTGGAACGAGCAAGGTGAAGAAGCTATTCGTCGTTACAAGAAAGGTGACACTGTTGAAGCTGTTATCTTGTCTGTAGACGCTGAAGGTAACCGTATCAGCCTTGGTATCAAGCAATTGAACAGCGATCCGTTCAATGACTTCTTAGCTGCTAACGAACGTGGTGCTTTAGTTAAAGGTACTGTAACTGCAGTTGATGCTCGTGGTGCAACTGTTAAGTTAGCTGACGAAGTTGAAGCAACTCTTAAAGCTTCTGAAATCAACCGTGACCGCGTAGAAGATGCGACTAAATTCTTAGAAGTTGGTCAAGAAGTTGAAGCGAAGATCATCAACGTTGATCGTAAATCTCGCTCTATCAACTTGTCTATCAAAGCGAAAGACGAAGCTGAAGAGAAAGAAGCAGTTGCTAGCTTGCGTACAGCAACTACAAGTCAAGACAATGGTCCTAAGACTATTGGTGACTTGATCAAAGCACAAATGAAGTAATAAGTTAACAAAGTACAGTTTCATGTAACGGAATTGTACTTTTTATACAAATTACTGTAAACGGTAGCCTAGTATTCAACATACTGCGCTACCGTTTTGTATTTAAACAGGTTATTATCGAACGACATAGAGTAGCAATAAATAACGAGGTCGTAGATGACTACTGAAGCTCTTAATAAGTCTGATTTGATTGAACGCATTGCGCTAAAAAACCCACACTTAGCTGAACCTTTGGTGGAAGAGGCGGTTAAAATTATGATTGATCAAATGATAGAAGCACTATCAACTGATAATCGAATTGAAATCCGTGGTTTTGGTAGCTTTGCTTTACACCACCGTGATCCAAGAGTTGGTCGCAATCCTAAAACAGGAAAATCAGTTGAAGTTGCAGCTAAAGCTGTTCCACATTTTAAACCCGGAAAAGCCCTTCGTGACGCAGTAAACGAATCTGGGAAATAAATAAAATTTATAAGTCGGGGTGTCTATGCGTTATATTTTAATTGCATTGCTTATTGTTGTATTTGGCTATTCTTTAGCACTTGTTTTGCAGAATCCAACAGAACTTTCTGTTGATTTGTTATTTACCCAAGTTCCAGCTATGCGTTTAGGCTTATTATTGCTACTCACATTAGTACTAGGAACAGTGGTCGGTCTTTTACTTGGTGTACAGGTTTTCAGAGTATTCCAAAAAGGTTGGGAAATTAAACGCCTGCGTAAAGATATTGACCATTTAAGAAAAGAACAAATCCAAAGTGCTCAATTAGCAGCGGCTGAAGCAGCTGCAAATGTAAGACATGAAAAAACCGTTGTAGATATTTATCCGCAAGATAAAAATTCTACTCCGCTATAATCCCCCCCGTACTACTCTTTATTAATGAGTAAAGAGTAGTATGTCTCTAAATTTTATCTCTTCTTTTATTCTTCTAAATATAAACGCTTTTGATCTTATCGCTTTAATTTTGGAAAGCAGCTCTCTACATTCCTTTATTCCTTCATGAGTTGTCTATTATAATAACGCTGATTTTATATGATGGAAGAAAGTCTCTTGAGTATCATTGTTGCGTTAGATGCAAAAAGCCAATATGACGCTTTAAAAATTGTTGAACAGCTTGATCCTGCTTTATGCCGCGTAAAAGTAGGTAAAGAGCTTTTTACTCATGAAGGCCCATCTGTTGTAAAAAAACTGCAAGAACAAAATTTTGAAGTTTTTCTTGATCTTAAATTTCATGATATTCCAAATACTACCGCTCAAGCAGTATGTGCAGCGGCTGATTTAGGCGTATGGATGGTAAATGTTCACGCTTCAGGTGGCCGTAAAATGATGGAAACTTGTGTGGAACGTTTAAAAGCGGGTAACTATCAAACCCAACTTATTGCTGTGACAGTACTCACATCAATGGGTCGGGAAGATTTAAAAGATATTGGTTTAGATATTGAACCTGTAGAGCATGTGAAGCGCTTAGCTAATTTAACGAAAGAAAGTGGCTTGGATGGGGTGGTTTGTTCTGCTCAAGAAGCTAAGATTCTTCGTGAATTGATCGGGCAAGACTTCTCTCTGGTAACACCAGGAATTCGTCCAGAAGGTTCTAATGCAGACGACCAAAAACGTATTGTGACTCCAAAGCAAGCTATGCTTGATGGTTCCACACATCTGGTTATTGGTCGACCGATTACTAAAGCAGAAAACCCAACAGAAATGTTGAAATCTATTCTGGCTTCAATTGCCTAAAAATTTAGAAATAAGCTAATTAATAACGGCGCGAGTAGGCTTAATAATAAGCCACTCATCATGGCATGTGGTACATAATGTGTACCGCATGACTGTTTTACCATGGCTAAGGTAACGTCCATTGAGGTTGCTCCAGCGCTTGAGATAGCAGGGCGTGGAAAACGCCATCCCATCGTATACATTAGAAAAATAGCAACGATTTCCCTAAATAAGTCAGTTAATAAGGCAATTCCACCTAGTTCTGCCGAGTGTAATTGTGTAAATAAAATCCCTGACATTGAATACCAGCCATAACCTTGTGCTAAAGCTAAAGTTTCATTAAGTGTAAAATGTTTGTGAAGTAAATAGTAATTCAAAAAGCCCGCTATACATGACCCTATAAAAGCAGCTAACGGTACAATTAAAATCTTCCAGCTTAACCAAGTGCGGTTAAAGTGGGTAAAGGCAAGTTCAATACCAATTAAGAAAATAAAAAGTAATAATAAATACCAGCTATTAAATGCGATATGTGAGGTGAATTGAGTAATGATAGCGCCGAATAAAACACCGACACCTAATGCAAAAAAAGCCTTAGCAATATTCTTTAAAGCATTTACAAAAAGTTGTAGGGAGATTTTTCCTTTGACGCTTTGTTTATCAAAAATTGTATAAGCCAATAAACACGTAAAGAACGAACCAAAAGACGTGGTAAGAGCAATGATAATAGCGGGTGGAAGTATGGCAGAAGGATTCTCGATTTGATCAAGTGCCAAGGTTAATTCCAAAGCGACACTCGCTAAGAGAATATAAGAAAAATAGGGCAGTATTTTAAATATAAAGTGTCGGATATTTAGAGATAGTTTGGGTGCTAGGAAATAACCGGAAGCAAGTGCTAAAAAGATTTGAATAATGAGATAAAAAGATTGCATATAATAGATAGATTGTTATTAACCTACCTATTATGTCTTGAACATTTTAAGCTGCATAGCTCTGTGAGCTTTTATTTAAAAGTAAGTAGTCATTGGGCTTAACTTTACGAGTTTCTAACCAATACTTCCATGTGTAAGTTGGCCATAGTGAAAAGTTTCTACCATCGGCAGATTGATACCAGCTACTACACCCACCAGCTTGCCATACAGTTCCTTGAAGCTGCTTTTGAACACGTTCGTTAAAAGCATCTTGAACATCTGGTTTGATCTCAATTGCTTTTTGACCAGACTCTTCTACTAACTGAATAAGCTGTAAAATGTAATTTACTTGAGATTCAATCATAAAAATAATCGAATTATGACCTAGAACTGTATTAGGACCTACCAATTGAAATAGGTTAGGAAAATTTTTGGTCATAATTCCGTAATAGCTTTCAGCACCATATTTCCATGCTTGTTTTAACTCGATTTGATTACGTCCGATACATGTGAAATGTTTTAAATAAATACGTGGGTCAGTAATAAAACCTGTACCGTAAATTAAACAATCAATAGGTCGTTCTTGTCCATCTTTGGTAACAATACTGTTTTCTTTAATCTCTTGAATACTATCAGTTACTAGCTCAACATTTTTTCGGTTAAAAGTAGGAAAGTATTTATTTGAGATAAGAATACGTTTACATCCCATAACGAAATCAGGTGTAAGTTTTTTTGCTAACTCTTTATCTTTAACTTGAAAACGTATGAATGCTTCTGCCAATTTTTGGCCATACTTCATGATTTGAGGTTGAACAATGGGTACAACGCGAGATTCATTACTCCAGTAAAGTCGACTACGATGAAGCTGGCGATAAATATTAGAAGATTTGAATAATGCTTTACTTAAGCTTGAATATTTACGCTCATCTCGTGGTATTACCCATGCAGCTGTTCTTTGAAATACATAGAGCTGTTTAACATCTTTGGCTATTTCAGGAATATATTGAATTGCGCTACCACCTGTACCAATAGATGCAACTGACTTTCCGTTTAAGTCATAGTCATGTTCCCATTTTGAGGAATGAAATACTTTTCCTTTGAATTTCTCTATCCCCTTGATAGGAGGAATTTGTGGGATGTGTAGGGGGCCAGATGCAAAAACTACAAATTGCGCTTCTATAGAAGGTTGGTTCTTAAAATCTAGAATCCACACATGACGTGTTTCATCATATTCGACATGAGTTACGTCATGGTTAAACTTGCAGTAATCTTTAATTTTATATTTCTGTGTAATGTCTTGAATATAATTAAAGATCTCTGGCCCCTCAGCATAGCGTTTTGTCCAATCTGTTTTTGGTGCAAAAGATAATGAATACATATGAGATTGAACATCACATGCTGCACCTGGATAACGATTTTCTCGCCAAGTTCCGCCGACATCGTTTGATTTTTCTAAAATAACAAAATCTTGCTGTTGATTTTGTAGTAAACGGATTGCCATTGCTAGGCCACCAAAGCCAGCACCAATAATAGCGATTTTAGTTTTTTGAATAGCATCTTGCTTTGTGTTTAGCATTGGAAACCCTGCATAAGCTGAAAAGAGGATTGCTCGCAAGACTAACGTTTTTTAATCAGTTTAAACATGATTGTAACGACGTGAAAATTGATAGATTCGGCAATTAATTTTCTTGCTTCTTTATAGTAAAACATTTCAGTCTAGGGAAATTGATAGAAGAATGAAACGGTCGATACTTGGTTTAATCTATTTAATTCAAGGAATGCGCAATGCTGGCATTGATGTCGACTCACGTTTGGCTGATATAGGTATTAAAGTTGATGCTTTAGACCCGAGCTCTACAATTCATGATCGTCTTGAATGGGACATTCAACAAATAATTAGTAAAAATGTAGAGCCTGAAAAGGGTTTATTTATTGGACAGCATTATGCTTTAGCCGGTTACGGCCCATTGCTTATGCTACTTGTTACAAGTAATGATATTCAAACTGCTTTAAATAAGGGTATAAAATATCAAAAGCTTACGCATTTATTTGGTAGCTTAGCTTTATATGAAACTGATGAGCGGGCCATTTTAAATTATTTGCCTGTTGATTTAAAAACGGAAATTGGGCAGTTACGGGCACAATGTGAAGTCTCAGGAACTTATAAGTTTATTCAAGATATTTATACGATGATGGGATTGCAAATGCCTGCGATGCGTATAGAACTTCCATTTGAAAAGCCTACTGATATAGATACTTTGTCACGCTATTTTGCATATTATGGCGAAGATGTGCATTTTAATGGTAAATATGCGGCATTTAGCCTAAGTAAGGATGTACTTGAAATCAAGATTCCTTCTGCCGATATCATTACACATCGTATTTATGAATCAAAATGTATTGCAGAAATAACAAGATTAAATCAACAAGATCATCAAACTCCACATATCATACAATGTGTGCAAGATTATCTTGAACTGCAACAAGGAATTATCCCGAGCATGGCGGAAACGGCTTTTGCATTGAAAATGCCTGAAAGGACATTAAGGCATCAACTGCAACAGCTAAATACGAGTTATAAGCAAATTCGTGAACAAATTATCAAAAATAAGGCATTGAAGCTTATGGAATATAGGGAATACTCAATAGAAGTTGTTGCCGAATTACTCGGCTATTCTGAACCAGCGGCATTTAATCATGCATTTAAACGATGGTTTGGACAGAGTCCTCGACAATATGCAAAAGAGTCATCGTCGTAACTCTTGATGCTAAAAGCTAATGTGGTTGAACAAAATGTTCGCTATACTCTCATCAGTTAAAATTGAAATAAAACGATATGTTAAATTTAAAATCTTCTCATAGTACTGCATTCACACCTTCTTCCCCAGCAGAACGCTATGCTGAGGCTTTAGCTTCAGGTCAATTTATGGCAGATGAAGCGCAAGCACAGGCAGTGCAAGAATTAGATCGCGTATGGAAAGAACTTTTAAACCGTTATAAAGCCTCAAAAAAAGCTTTCCGTCGTTTTCGTCGCCAAACTTCACCTAAAGGTGTATATATGTGGGGCGGAGTAGGCCGTGGTAAAACTTGGCTTATGGATCAATTTTACGAGTCTGTGCCATTTCGCCGTAAAACGCGTATGCATTTTCATCATTTTATGCAACATGTTCATAAAGAACTAAATAAGCTTTCGGGCCAACGTAATCCACTTGAAATCGTAGCTGACCAAATCTATAAAGATGCTGTCGTTATCTGTTTCGATGAGTTCTTTGTATCAAACGTAACAGATGCAATGATTTTGAGCGATTTATTCCAAAAATTGTTTGTACGTGGTGTAACATTAATTGCAACATCAAACATTGCACCAGATGGCTTATATAAAAACGGTATTCACCGTGATCGTTTCTTGCCAACCATCGAAATGGTTAAAAAGAACTGTGCTGTTTTAAACGTAGATGCAGGTGTGGACTATCGTTTACGCGTACTAAAACAAGCTCAATTATTCAAATCGCCATTAACGAATGAAGCACAAAGCTGGATGGCTGAACGTTTTAGTGCATTAACTCATACACAAGCTCACTCTCAAGAGCCGATTGTGATTAATAATCGTGTTGTCGAGACTCTGGGGCATACAGAAGATGTGTTGTGGTGTGAGTTTTCTGAACTCTGCTTTAAACCACGTAGCCCAGCAGATTTCATTGAAATTGCAAATATTTATAATACGGTTCTAGTCAGTAATGTTCCTCATTTGACAGATTTCTTGTCAGAAGGCACTCGTCGCTTTATTTATCTAGTCGATGAATTCTATGATCGTGGAGTGAAATTACTTTTAACGTCCCAAGATAGTATTATTGATATCTATCAAGGTGAAAAATTAGCATTTGAAATTGAACGTACGCGCTCACGTTTGCTAGAAATGCAATCTGATGAATATTTACATTCTGAACATCGTCATATTGATGCTACTAAAACTTCTTAAGAAAGTAGATATGAAAAGCGCTCTAAATTGGGCGCTTTTTTTACAACAAAAATTGATAAATTTAGTTAAATAGTGCTTTTTCACGCTGTAAAGTTTGATATAACTAAATACGCTTTAGAAAAACAAGATAGTGAAATTTTTTTGTCTGTTAACAAAAAGTCTAGTTTCGGTATCTTTAAATATTGAATAAATTGTTGGGAATCTTAGTTAGAATTTTAATATTTCCTATATAGAAAACTTTATCTTTGTCAATAGTTTTGCAAGGGAAAATGCTTACTATTTAGGAATGTGATATTAGTATTCAGCTTAATTTAAATCGGTATACTAGGATTCTCTTGGTATAAAAAGTAGCAACTTCAGGAAAGACAATGACTGCACGTATTCAAAAAGGCAAGTTAGCGATTGCTAAAGAACTTTACGATTTTATCGAAAATGAAGCTTTACCAGGTTCTGGTTTAGATAGTGAAACTTACTGGAAGAACTTTGAGCAAGTTGTTGTCGATCTTAGCCCAAAAAATAAAGCATTATTGGCTAAGCGTGATGAATTACAAGCAAAAATTGATGAATGGCACCGTAACAATAAATTTGAATTAGGTGCTTATAAAGCGTTCTTAACTGAAATTGGTTATTTATTACCAGAAGTTGAAGATTTTCAAATTACTACTGAAAACGTAGACGAAGAAATTGCTTTGTTGGCAGGACCACAGTTAGTTGTACCTGTACGTAATGCACGTTATTGCTTAAATGCAGCAAATGCCCGTTGGGGTTCTTTATATGATGCACTTTACGGCTTCGATGTAATTTCTGAAGAAGGTGGAGCTGAAAAGGGTAAAGGATATAATCCTGTTCGTGGTGCAAAAGTTATTGAGTTCGCTAAGAATTTCTTAAATGAAGTTTTCCCGCTTGCTCAAGGTTCACATGCAGATGCAACAAAATATGCAATTGAGCAAAATAAACTTGTTGTAACTTTGAAAGATGGTTCAAAAACAGGTTTAGCCCATGAAGCTCAATTTGTTGGTTTTAATGGTGAAGAAGCAAATCCTTCAGAAGTTGTACTTTTAAGTAATGGTCTTCATGTCATTATCGAAATTGATGCAAATAGCCCAATTGGACAAACTGATCCAGCGGGTGTTAAAGATTTAACATTTGAAGCGGCAGTAACCACAATTCAAGATTTGGAAGACTCGGTTGCGGCTGTTGATGCAGAAGAAAAAGTTGAAGGTTACCGTAATTGGTTAGGTTTAATGAAGGGTACACTTCAAGAATCTATTGAAAAGAATGGTAAAACGATTGTTCGTGATCTAAATAAGGATCGCGAAATTAAAAACTTAATTGGTGGTACAACAAAACTTCATGGTCGTTCACTTATGTTACTTCGTAACGTAGGTCACTTAATGACTAACCCAGCTATTTTGGTAGACGGCGAAGAAATTTTTGAAGGTATTATGGATGCATTGGTAACTCCATTGTTATCAATTGCTGATATTCGTAGTACAAACGAAAATAAAAACTCTCGTAAAGGTTCTATGTATATTGTTAAGCCAAAAATGCATGGTCCTGAAGAAGTTGCATTTGCTGTAGAGTTATTTGAGCGTGCTGAACAGGCGATTGGATTACCACCTAAATCGTTAAAAATCGGTATTATGGATGAAGAGCGCCGTACGTCTGTAAACTTGAAGAACTGTATTGCTGCTGCAAAAGACCGTACGATCTTTATTAATACTGGCTTTATGGACCGTACGGGTGACGAAATCCATACTTCTATGGAAGCTGCGCCAGTTGTTCGTAAAGAAGCGGTTAAAACACAAAAATGGATTGCTGCTTACGAAAACCGTAACGTTGCAATTGGTTTGAAATGTGGTTTACAAGGTAAAGCACAGATTGGTAAAGGTATGTGGCCAAAACCAGATAGCATGAAAGATATGTTAGCAACTAAAGCTGCTCATCCAAATGCTGGTGCTTCATGTGCTTGGGTTCCATCTCCAACTGGTGCGGTACTTCACGCCATGCATTACCATCAAGTGAATGTAAAAGCACGTCAAGATCAGTTAAAAGCTGAAGAAATGTTGTCATTAGATGACTTGTTAACCCCGCCGTTTGCACCAGAAACAAACTGGTCAGCAGAAGAGATCAACAATGAACTTGAAAATAACTGCCAAGGTATCTTAGGTTATGTTGTTCGTTGGGTTGACTTAGGTGTAGGTTGTTCGAAAGTTCCTGATATTAACAACGTGGGCTTAATGGAAGACCGTGCAACATTACGTATTTCTTCTCAACACGTTGCTAACTGGTTACGTCACGGTATTGTAACTCGTGAACAAGTTGAAGAAGTGCTTAAACGTATGGCAAAAATTGTTGATGAGCAAAATGCGAATGATCCATTGTATAAACCAATGGCAGCTAACTTTGAAACAAATATTGCTTTCCAAGCAGCTTCTGATCTTATCTTCAAAGGTTGTGAACAGCCTTCTGGTTATACTGAGCCTTTACTTCATGCGGCGCGTTTGAAGTTAAAAGGTTATACAGGTGATTAATTTCATCCTGTTTTGAAAAAAGCCTCTTCGGAGGCTTTTTTATTTTCGGTATATTTTGTGCTTATAGAAAGGGAATTTATAGCTAAAAGGTTTTGAATTTGATTAGTCTAAAAGATCTCGATCGTGAGAATTGGGTTCTATGCGCAAAATTATCATTAGATGATTCTCAAAAAGATTATGTTGCACCAAATGTATATTCTATTGCTGAGTCTAAAGTGGAAGAACATTACTGTCCAAGAGTGATTTTTTCGGATGATAAAGTCATTGGATTTTTAATGTATTGTGTCGAAGTTGATCCACCTGATGAGACATTATTTTGGTTGTTTCGTTTTATGATTGATGCAAATCATCAGGCTAAAGGTTGTGGTACCACGGCATTGCAAATAGCGATTGATGAAATGGCTGCAAAAGGAGCTAAGCTTATTCGAACAATGTATAAATCATCCAACTATGTGGCTGGAAAACTTTATAAAAGAAAGGGTTTTCAAGAAACTGGAGAATATGATGAATGTGGAGATATTATTCTAGAGTTGAATATTTCTAATTAAAAAAAACGCTAACTGAAGATTCATGTTAGCGCAGGAGTTAATAGAATTAAATATATTGAAAAGCAATATTAGTTACTGCTCACAATTCCAATTTTAGTGACACCTAAACGTTGTGCTGTAGCCATGACCATCGCTACATTCTTATATTCAGCCATCTGGTCTGGTTTGAGTTTGATCTGGTCTTGATCTTTTTTAGCAACAACACCTTGAAATAAAGTCTCTAGTGCCTTTCGGTCAGAAACCTCTTGGTTATTCCAAAATACTTTGCCTACTGCATCAATTCTTACATCAATCACTTCAGGTGGTTTTTCATTTGTTGGTGGCGGTGTGCCATTTGGCAAATTAATATTAATCGCGTTGTTTGGTGCAGGTATGGTAATAATAAACATAATAATGAGTACCAACATGACATCAATAAGAGGTGTCATGTTGACTTCTAACATCACATCATCATCATTATTTGAACCAACATTCATACCCATAAAATTCTCCTTAAGTTAATTACGGGGAAGCTGGAGGGGTAGTAACAAAAGCAATTTTGCCAATACCAGCTTCTTTGGTCGTACTAATGACCTGATCTATCGCTTCAAAATGGGTAAGTTGATCACCCCGAATATGAACTTCTGGCTGAGGTCTTTTTTGTGCAACTGCTTGAAGTTTTGCCAGTAATATCTCTTTACTAGGCACATAACTTTCGTTCCAGAAAATATCGCCTTTCTTATTTACTGAGAGTTGAATATTTTCAGGAGTGGTTGCATATGGAGTATTTTTTTCTTCTGGTAGTTTCACTGGAACCGTATGTGTGACTACCGGAATAGTAATAAGAAAAATAATAAGTAAAACCAACATGACATCAACCAGAGGTGTCGTGTTAATTGTGCCAATCATTTCGTCATCATCTTCAGAACCAACACTCATACCCATAATGTTTGCTCCTGATTATTTAATACTGCGATTAACTGAATTATTGGTATTAATTTCTCCACTTAATAAAACCGCGTGTAAATCTGAACCAAATGAACGGACATTTTCCATAACTGCTTTATTACGGCGTGTAAGCCAGTTATAACCAAGTACAGCAGGTACTGCGACTGCAAGACCAATCGCTGTCATAATCAGAGCTTCACCAACGGGGCCTGCAACTTTATCGATAGATGCTTGACCTGAGATACCAATGGCTGTTAATGCGTGATAAATTCCCCATACAGTACCAAAAAGACCAACAAATGGTGCAGTAGAACCTACTGTTGCTAAAAAGGCTAAACCACCGCCTAAATGATTTTGTATTTTCTCAATTGCGCGTTGAATTGAAATGCTCACCCATGTATTAAAATCGATTCGTTCAAGTAAAGAACCGCCATGTGATTTAGTTGAATTAATGCCTTTTTCTGCAATAAAGCGATAAGCGCTACTTTGTTCTAAACCTTCTGCAGCATTATCAAGGGAAGTCGCTTCCCAGAAATGTTTTTCAGCTTCTTTGCCTTGGCGTTTGACTTTACCTTGCTGCAATAGTTTAGAGATGATGATGTACCAAGTTCCAATCGACATGAGTACTAATATAAATAAGGTAGACTTAGCAACTAAATCACCTTCGCGCCAAAGGGCTTCTAGGCCATAAGGGTTTTTAACAGTTTCACTCGTTGCGGGTTTCGGTGGTGGAGTTGGAGTATTTGTACTTGATGTAGTTTCAGTAGTTGCTGTGGCCACAGGAGTATTGCTTGTTTCTTCTGCGAAAACTGAGCTTAATGGAAGTAACGAGCAAGCTGCGATTAGACTTGCAGAAGCGAAACGAACTAACGGTTGAGTTGATTTTTTCATCGTATATCTCCAATATTTTTTAATTTCTTGCTAATTCAATTGTTTATTCAATTACAAATGGATATTCAATTTCATACCAATCTTGCTGAGGTACACCATCTTTCATTGCTGGTTTGAACGTACATAAGCTGTAAGCTTTAGTTGCCGCTTTATCTAAAATTTTGCTGCCACTCGATTTTTTTACTTTGGCATCAATAACTTTGCCGGATGTATCAACCAAAACACGTATTCGCACTGTCCCTTGTTCTTCATTCATAAGTGCTTCTCGTGGATATTCTGGTTTTTCACAGCCAGCAGAACCCTCTGAAACACCACGACTTACACCAGCTGGTTTTGGTGCCGGCGCAGCAGCCACTGGAGCAGGTGCGGCAACAGGGCTTGGAGATGGGGTACTAGGTGCCGCAGGAGCTGGGGTAGCCGCTTTAGTCGGTTGAGCCACTGGTGTCGTTTTTTGTACCGGTGTTGCTACTTTCTCTACTTGTTTAGGCGGCTCAGGAACCTTGGCAACTTTTTCTACCATTTTTGGTGGCTCAGGCGGTTTTTCCTTTGGTTTCGGCTCTTCCGGCTTTGGTGGAGGAGGCGGCTTAATATCCTGAATAATTTGTAATTCCACAGGTTTTTCTGCTGGTTTTTGAATATTGTTTGCTAAACCTGACATCAGAATATAGGCAACAAGAAGATGCAGAAAAATAACTGCAGCAATACCAATTAGGCGTTTGGCAGATTTATTTTCTATGTCTGTAAAAGTCATGCCCATAGTTACTCCTGAAACTTGAGACAAACAATTCTTAAATTAATGTTTGACTAAGGGTGAGTATTCGGTCTGCAAACACGATGTCTGAAGTCGTGTTTGCAAAATAACCAATTAGAACTTGTATGTACCACGTAAATAGTATGTACGTCCTGTTGGGTCACCATACCGAGGGTCATATCCGTATTGGAAATTATCTAAAACGTTTGAAGCAGATGGGTCTTCATCGAAAATATTTTTAATACCCGCTGTTAGCTCAAGATTTTTAAAGCCTTTATAGGTACCAGAAATATTGTAGAGGGTATAATCACTAACTTTGTGATGATCATATTGTTCTTCACCTATCTGATTTTGATCATCGTAACCACGTACAAACTGTTGTTCAAAAACTAGTCTCCAATTTTCATATGCCCAGTTAATATTAGCTGTGTGTTTCCATCGGACAACAGCAGGGTCTTCATATAGGCCAACCTGTCCTGTCCATGGCTCACTTTTTGAGTCGCGATAATCTAGTTTGGATACATAAGTCCCATCAATTCCAAAGCCAAAACGGCCAGTGGATGTCATTGGAGTTAAATAATTCAGACTAATATCAAAACCTTCTGTTTTCATACCACCAGAGTTGAATAAGTTGGTTTTTATATAGTCGATAGTACCATCAGCATTTCTTACAAAAAGAGCAGAGTATTTTTCAGGTTCTCCAAAGATTGTGGCTTCTCCCACCTGAGCAATCAGGTCGTCAATTTTAATATTGAAATAGTCAACCGTTAGTACAAGGTTTTTAATTGGCTCGAAAACAAAGCCAGCAGTAAATGATTTTGATTCTTCAGGTTGTAAATCTTTTGAGCCTCCCTGTAATTTCATAAATTGAGTATTACAAAAGTCATTTTTATTTTTCCCTTCTACGACCTCACCGCCTGGGCAGTAAAGTGGGTCATTATATTTTGCACCAGTATAAGTTTTGCTTTGAGCCGCATTAATCTCATATAGGCTTGGTGCACGGAAACCTGTGCTATATGAGGTACGGAACATGAGTTGTTTTAATGGCTCCCAACGGATCGCGAATTTAGGGTTAAAAGTATCGCCAAAGTCACTATAGTCATCGTAACGAGCTGCAAGTTGTGCTTCGATCGTTTTGGTTATAGGTATTTGTAATTCTGCAAATGCAGAGGTAATGTCTCGGTCGCCAGAATTATCAGGTTTACTAGGGTCTGTACCACTACTAGGAGCTTGACGGACTAAATCTGCATTAATATGTTGTTTCCAATCTTGATTAGTAAAGCTGCCTCCTAAAGCAAAACCAACCTCACCAGCAGGTAAAGTAAAAATAGGACGGCTAATACTGAAGTCAGCAGTAGTGGATTCTAAAGTTGCTTCATTATATTTTCCTTTAACTGATAAACTGTTCCAGATATTAGGATCACTACTTTCACCAAATGGGTTTAATGTTCCGTTATTTAAGGCATCTTGTAATTTAGTCTTATTTAATTGACCAGTAACGAAATTATCTGAGGCTTCACTTTTTGCATAGGTAATACCTGTGTTTAAATCCCATCCCCATACGTCACCTTCCAGACCAGCAAAAAGCCGATATGATTCATTAATTGATTTAGCTATACGGTTCCCAGCATGTGAGCGTAAATAGAGTTCTAGGGGGGCACCACTTAACCCATTAACGCTAGGAACAATACCATTGCCTGGATAATATGGACTATCACTTGGAAGGGTGACGCGAGTTGAAAGATTGCTACGGCTAAAAGGATCTGGAGCAACAGAAGTGATAACTTCACTACGTGAATAAATATATTCACCAATAGCATTTAAATTATCATTAACTTTGAATGTACCACGTCCTAAAACAGAAACGTTTTCTACGTCAGGTTTGATACCTATCAAAGCTTGAGTATTTGCATAACAGAATCCCTCTTCTGCTGACTCTGTGGGGCCCAAACATTGACCATTTTGAGCATAGGGATTTCCAGAAACTCCAGATATAGGATCATAAAAATTTGAGGTAAACGCATTAGCAGAGCGTCCATCAAGACCGAGTTCTGGTAATACTCCGCCACGTTCAGAAATTTTTCGGTCTTTTGCCATAATGCCGTTAGTACGACGATAATCTACAACACCGAAAATATTAAAACCATCTTCATCTAAGTCGCCATAGCCACCAAAGATAGAAATATCTTGTTTGTCACCACCTTTGTGTTCTGGTTGTAACAAGCCTGCGCTAATACCCACACCTTGATATGTTTTTTTTGTAATGAAATTAATAACCCCTGCAACAGCATCGGCACCATAAACTGCTGAGGCACCATCACGTAAAACTTCAATACGATCAATCATTGCTAAAGGAATAATATTTAGGTTTACGGTGGAAGTACCAAAAGGGTTCGCTGCGAGGCGTCGTCCATTAAGTAAAACGAGTGTTTTATCGCTACCTAAACCCCGAAGGTTAGCGGTAGAACCATCGGTATTACTGGCACCCACATTCTGGTCAGTTGAAAAACCTGCCTGATTTGAACTTACACGGGTTAATGCCTCTTCAACTGTAGTAACGCCAGCATTTGCGAGATCTTCGCCTTTAATAATGGTAATAGGTGAAGCACTTTGTGCTGCAACTCCTTTGATTGAAGAACCTGTAACGGCAACTTTTACGACTTTTGTTGGTTTTTCATCACTACTTGATTGTTCAGTTTCTGCTGCCTGTGCCAGGGTAAGACACATCATACTTAAACTAAGGGTGCTTAATTTAAGAATTGTTTTGCTGATCTTGGGGGTTGCCTGAGATCGAACATTGTATTTTTTTTTCATCGTGGATTTGATCCCTTTTTGTTGTCGTTAGCGATATTGCTGGAAAGTTTTTAAGCAAAGCAAGTGCCAACTATATATTTTTCTTTTTTTAGTTTATGCAAAATATTGATATATATTGATTTTATTGTGATTCAGTACGAAGATTCATCTGTTATTAAACAAAAATAAATTTTCCGTTTGGAAAATTTTTGATCGCTGGCCAAAAGTTTCAAATTTTTTTGTATAAAAAATATACATTGCTGGACTCTTCACATGCTTAATAAATAAAAATGTATCGTTTTAGAACCTTTTTATATGTAATGTTATAATATTTATTGCTATGTCTTTGAGTTGTATTTTTATTATAAATCAATATATTGAATGGTAGTTATGTGTGGGGGGAGCTTGATCTAATGTGGAACATAATTAATTTTTAATGTATTTTATTTGTGCATTTAAGGTATTAGATGATTAACATATGCAAATATAATATTTGGCAAAAAGTTACTTTTATCTATATAGTTCAAACCATTTTAAGTACCTAATAAAAATATGAATTTCTAATATTATTAATTATTTTGTGATGAATATTAATAAATGGCATGAAATTCGCTTTATTTTCAGTAGTTACAAAAGATTGGGTTTTTGACTTTGTTTTTCCATTTGTTCAAATAAAAATGCTCATAGAAAAGTAAAGAATTAAACCTAAATAGGCTTATCTGTTGAAAAAGAACTTTTCTTATGCAGATTTAGATGTTACTCAAAAGGATAATATCTTTTAAAAAACTAATTACGTGGGTATGAACTTGAAATTAAAATTTTTTAAGCTCGCCATTTTAAGTCTGGCTATTACATCAGTTCCTTGTGCTTACGCAATTACGCCAGCGCAACCAAACAAAATTTTGCATGTTGCCTATGAAGCCCCAGATGATGGCTTTGATATGGTCAAAACCACCAATTTCTATAGCGCTAATATTGCTGAGGCAATTTTTGAGCCTTTACTTAAATATGACTATCTGGCACGCCCATTACAGTTAGCTCCCTATACAGTAGAGAGCCTGCCCAAAGTGGAACAAGACGGTAAAGTGTATACTTTTAAAATTAAGCCAGGTATCTATTTTACTAATGATCCCGCTTTTAAAGGTAAACGCCGTGAGCTAGTAGCCGAAGACTACGTCTATACAATTAAACGTATTCTAGATCCTAAAAATAGAGCACCGTCTGTTTCATTCATTGATGGTAAGTTACTAGGTGCCGATGCGGTTGTAGCCCAAGCAAAGAAAACTGGAAAATTTGATTATGCTGCTCCAATTGCAGGAGTCAAAGCACTTGATCGATATACTTTACAATTTACCTTAACTCGCCAAGACTATAATTTCCCTTATATTCTTGCCTATATTGCATTTGGCGGAGTTGCTAAAGAGGTTGTTGATTATTACGGTGACCGTATTGGTATGCATCCGGTAGGTACAGGCCCTTACATGTTAAGTAAATATGTACCAAGAAGTAAGGTCGAGTTGATTGCTAATCCTGATTATCGTGGTTTTGTCTGGAACTTTAAGTCGACAGGAACACTTTGGGATAACCAGCTTGTTAAGGAAATGTCTGGAAAGAAAATGCCACAAATTGGAAAGGTGGTGGTCAGTATTATTGAAGAACAACAGTCAAGATGGTTAGCTTTTCAGTCGGGTCAATTAGATTTTGACAAACTTACAGCAGATGCTGTTCCTCAAGCTTTAGATGGAAATCAGCTTAAAGCTTCTTTTAAGAAGAGAGGAATTAAACACTTCCCATATAAGGAACCAGAAATGACCTATACCATGATGAACATGCGTGATCCGGTGATTGGTGGTTTTAGCCCAGAAAAGATCGCTCTTCGTAGAGCAATTACGTTGGCATATAATCAAAAAGAAAGTATAAAACAGGCTTATAAAGGGCAAGCTGTTCGCGCTGAAATGTTTATACCTGAAGGCGTGAATGGCTATAACCCGAAATATAAAAGTAGCGTAGCGTACAACCCGTTGTTAGCAAATAAATTACTTGATTATTATGGTTATAAAAAAGGTGCTGATGGTTATAGAACCCAGCCAAACGGGAAACCTTTAATTTTAAAAATCAATACAGAAAATAGCTCGGCCTCAGTTATTCACTCAGAACTTTGGAAAAAGAATCTGGATGCGATTGGCATTCGAGCTGACTTTAAAGTGAGTAATTTTGCAGATAACTTAAAAGCCGCAACTCAATGTAAATATATGATATGGAGCGGGGCATGGATTGCTGACTATCCTGAAGGAGATAATTTTGCACAGTTGCTTTATGGACCAAATGCTGGACAGGGAAACCATGCTTGTTATCAGTCTAAAACATATGATGCTCTTTACACTCAGGCCATTCATTTACCACCGCAACAACGTCTACCATATTATGAAAAGCTTAATCGCCAGATTGAAGCTGATAACCCATGGATTGTTCATGTAACTCGAATTCGTAATTGGTTGATACGCCCACAAGTTCAGGGTTTTAAACCCCATCCTATGATGAATACAAACTGGCAATATCTTGATATTACCCCTATTAAAAAATAAATTTAGATAAAGATCATCATGACTGAAAATTTAAAACAAAAGCTCAAGCATTGTAGTATCAGCTTGCTATTCGCTAGTATGGCCTTAACGGGATCTACAAGTATTTTTGCGAAAAGCCCAGCCGATCCGAATAAAGTTTTACGTTATGTATTTCCAACAGCTGAGACAGGTTTCGACCCAGCTTATATCCATGATTTATATTCGGCGCATGTAACCACATCGATATTTGAAACTTTATATACCTATGATTATTTAGCAAGGCCGGCAAAGCTTATTCCGCAAATAGCAACTGCTATGCCAGAAGTCAGTGCCGATGGTCTGACCTATACCATTCACATTAAAAAGGGAATTTATTTTACGCCAGACCCTGTTTTTAAAGGCAAACCTAGAGAATTAACAGCCAATGATTATGCGTACTCTTTTAAGCGTTTATTGGACCCGAATCTGCGCTCTCCAAATAGCTGGTTATTAGAAAACAAAATTGAAGGTATGGATGCGTTAGTCAAAGCAGCTAATAAATCCGGAAAATTTAACTATGACCAAAAGGTAAGTGGTTTACAAACACCTGATAAATACACTTTGGTGATTCGTTTAGTTAAGCCAGACTATAACTTTCCTTTATTACTGGCCCATGACCCGACAGGTGCAGTGGCACGTGAAGTCATCGAAAAGTATAAAGACAAAGCCGGTTATGTTATGGGCCATCCTGTAGGTACAGGTCCTTATGTGCTGAGCAAGTGGATACCAGCATCGCGTATTGTTTTAAAAGCGAATCCTGATTATCGGGGCTTTACTTGGAACTTTAATGCCAGCAGCCCTGAAGATCAGGCAATTGTGAAGCGACTTAAAGGTAAAAAAATGCCCCAAATCGGCACAATTGATATTCAGGTGATGGAAGAAAACCAATCGCGGTGGCTAGCATTTCAGCGTGGTGAGGTTGATATATTTCAGCTTGAAGGCCAACTGGTCGCAAAAGCGGTTAAAGACGGTAAATTAAGACCTGAACTTGCTAAAGAAGGTGTGCAGTTATCTCGCATTGTTGACCCCGAAATTAGTTATATTTATTGGAATCTTAAAAATCCAGTTGTTGGGGGAATGAGTAAAGAGAAAATTGCTTTACGCCGTGCGATTGCGATGTCTCGTTCAATAGATCAAGAAATTAAACTAGTAAGAAATGATGATGCACAGCGTCTACATTTTCCAATTCCACCAGGTGTAGTGGGTAATGACCCTCAATACAGAACCAGTACGCCATATTCTGTGAAAGCAGCAAATTTACTATTAGATCGATATCACTATAAAAAAGATGCCTCAGGTTGGCGTACGCAACCAGACGGAAAACCACTTGTCATTGAATATATGGCTCGTAGTGACAGTATTGGCCAGCAAAGCGCTGAGCTGTGGAAAAAAAATTTTGATAGTTTGAATATCCGTATGGTCTTTAAACCCATGCTCTTTGCAGATCTTATTCGTGCGCAAAAACAATGTGACGGGATGTTCGGGTCTTCTGCATGGATAGCCGATTATCCAGATGGGGATAATTTTATGCAGAATTTTTATGGACCTAATACACATATGACGAACTGGTCTTGTGGTTCTATACCAGAGTTTGATCAGTTGTATCGCCAAACGCAACAAATGCAAGCAGGTCCTGAGAGAGATGCACTTTATCGAAAAATGACACGGTTGTTAGAAGTTTATATGCCTGTTCAAATCTCATATGCACGCTACCGGAATATGCTGGCTCAACCAAAAATCATTGGATATAAGAAGCATCCAATTTTACATGCAGAGTGGATGTATTTCGATATTGATACAAATACTAAATCTAATCATTAAATGAAAAAAATTGGAGATACAATGAAAAATAATGCACTGAAAATGACAACCTTATGTATGTTGACCATAGGTGTAAGTCAGTTTGCAACGGCAGAGACAACACGTCCTATTTTGCCATTACTTAAAGCACAACAACTTCCAGCATGGTGTGATGCGAATTTAAAAAAGATTCAGAAAGAGATTTCAAATTTTGAAAAAACACCTGTTAAAGATAATGCAGCAGCGGCACCTATATTGGCAAAATGGGATAAAATTTTTGCGCATTTTGAAGATTTCTCAGGTCCTATAAGTCTATATAGTAACGTAGACCCAGATGCAAAGTTACGTAAGGCAGCAGAAGACTGTGAAATCAAAATTAATCAGTTTCATACTGATATATTTCAAAATTCAAAATTATATAACGTCATTAAGAATACAAAAGCTACTGATCCGATAGACCAAAAATATCGTCAAGATATCTTAGATCAATTTGAAGACACAGGCGTTCAACTTGAGCCAGTAAAACGTGCACGAATGAAAGCTATTCTGGATGAGTTGACCAAACTCGAACAAGAATATGCCCGTAACGTCCGTGATAATCCAGAGAAACTTGAGTTTACTCCTGAAGAGATGAAAGGCTTACCTCAAAGTTATATTTCAGCATTAAAGAAAAATGCTAAAGGCAACTATTTATTAGGTTTTGAATATCCGGAATATCGTCCTTTTATGGAGTTGGCAGATAATGATGATGCCCGAAAAAGATATCAAATTGCCTTTACGCGACGGGGTACTGAACAAAATTTAAAACTACTTAAACAGGCAATTGATTTGCGTTATGAGCTTGCTCAGTTATTTGGAAAAGCAAGTTATGCAGATTGGGTTTTAAAAGACCGTATGGCTAAAACGCCTGAGGCTGTAAATCAATTTTTGGCAGAAGTACAAAAAACAGTAGCACCACTAGAACGCAAAGAAGTAGAAGAACTCCGAGCATTTAAAGCACAAACTTTAAAAACGCCATTAGAAAAAACCGAGATAACGCGTTGGAGTGAAGCTTATTGGAGTGAAAAACTTCGTAAGAGTAAATATCAGATTGATCAGGAAAAACTTCGTGATTATTTTCCAACCTTAGCTGCTCAAAAATGGTTGTTTGCCATTTCATCTGACCTTTATGGTATTGATTTTAAACCTGTCAAAGTTAAAGCATGGCAGGACGAAGTTGAATATTACGATGTAGTTGATAAGAAGACAGGAAAACTCCTTGGTGGCTTATATATGGATAAATTCCCTCGTGAAGGGAAGTATGGCCATGCCGCTGTTTGGGGAGTATATGGTGGTAGTACATTAACAAACCGCTTACCAGTTTCAGCCCTAGTTACGAACTTTAATCGTAAAGGGCTAAATAGCGATGAGCTTGAAACGTTTGTCCATGAGTTTGGTCATGCTCTACACGGCATTTTGTCAAATACCCGCTATACCAGTCAGTCTGGAACATCCGTAGAGCGTGATTTTGTAGAAGCACCATCTCAAATGTATGAAGAGTGGGCACGCCGTAAAGAGACTTTATCTAAAGTGGCTGATTATTGTGATCCAGCCTGCCCACGTGTTGACGATGAGTTAATTGCCCGTTTAAAAGCTGTACATAATTATGGTCGTGGCTTGCGTTATGCCCGTCAGACCCTTTATGCACAGTACGATATGTCATTGCATACTGCTGATGCTTTAAAAGTGAAACCTTTAGAAAATTGGCAAAAAATGGAAGCTGCTACAGCTTTGGGTTATGTACCAACAACAGAGTTTCCTGGGCAGTTTGGGCATTTGATGGGCGGTTATCAAGCTGGTTATTACGGCTATATGTGGTCTGAGGTTTTAGCTTTAGACATGCTTTCTGCTTATGGGGACAACCTTAATAACCCGCAAGTAGGGCAACGTTACCGTCAAACGATCTTATCGCAAGGTAGCCAAAAACCAGCAGCTGAATTAGTTAAAGATTTCCTCGGTCGTGATCCTGACAATAAAGCATTCTTTAACGAAATTACCGGACAACGGGTTAAATAAGGAATTATCACTATGCTGGCATATGTTATTCGGCGTTTATGGCAGATGATTCCAACTATGTTGGGGGTAGTCTTACTTATTTTTATTCTTTTTAACTGGGTAGGTGGCGATCCTGCTTATATTTTAGCGGGCAAGATGTCTAATCCTGAGCAGATCGAAAACATTCGTAAGCAGTTAGGTGTCGATCAGCCTTATTACGTTCAGCTCTGGATTTTCATTAAACAAATACTGACTTTTGATTATGGTGCGAGTTGGAGTACTGGCGAACCTGTTTCTCAAATTATTTTAACCCGATTAGGACCCTCACTCACGCTTCTAATTCCACTGACTATTTTACAGACGGTTATTTCAATTATTTTGGCATTGGCTGTTGCTGCGGTACGTGGATCTCTAACTGACCGCATGGTCATGATGCTATGCACTATTGGCATGTCGATCAGCATCTTAGTTTACATTATCGTTTTTCAATATGTTCTGGCGTATCAGCTAAGTTGGTTTCCTGTGCAAGGCTGGAGCGACACCTTTACTGATAATTTATTTAAGTTTGCCTTACTACCAATTCTAATCATGTTGGTGGTGAGTATTGCCCCGACTTTACGGTTATATCGTAGTTTCGTGCTTGATGAAATTAATCAGGACTATGTTCGAACAGCACGCGCTAAAGGTGTGGGTGAAAGCCGAATCTTAGGTGTACATGTACTGCGTAATGCTTCAATTCCGATTATTACCGACGTGATGTCAACTTTACCTGCATTGCTCATAGGCGCATTTTTAATTGAACGTTTTTTTGGTATTCCAGGGATTGGTCGAGAGGTGATTATTGCAGTTGAGCGAAGTGATTTTCCTGTCATTAAAGCAATTACAGTTTACATCGCAGCTGCAACCATGATTTTTAACCTGATTGCCGATTTGGTCTACAAAGTGGTTGATCCACGTGTACAGTTGAAGTAGGTGGGCTATGCTGAGCGTTTTATCAAAAAGAAAACAACAAACAAAAGCCGAAGCTCATTCATCTGGCATGTGGAAACTTGCCATGCGACGTCTTCGGGCCGACAAGATCGCGATGTCATCATTAGTGATTGTATTGCTTTATTTTATTATCTTGGTTCTATCAATGACGGGCGTGATTGCATCTGACTGGAATAAAGAAGTTGCTGTGAGTTATGCGCCACCCACATTTATAGGGGCAGACAAGACAACAGAAGCTGGACAAAATACAGCAGCAATTGAGGAAGAATTACCAGAAAATCCAGTTGATCCTTTAAAAGATGTAATTAACAAGCTTAAGGCTGAAATTAAACAAGAAAAGAGCTCTGGAAGTGCAATTGATTATTATGGTGTAGTTGACCCATTAGCTGATGATATGAAAGCGATCGATCAGCAACTGGGCGGACATCTACTAGATCAGCAAGCAGAACTGAAAAGTACCCTTGTGTTTGGAGCTGATAAATGGGGACAGGACGTTTTAAAGAAAACTATTAAAGGTGCTGAAACTTCAATTATTGTTGGGGTGATATCGGCTTTACTTGCAGTAGGAATTGGTACACTTTTAGGCGCAATTTCTGGATATTTCGGTGGTTGGGTTGATGATATTCTCAACTGGTTTTATAACATTTTTACCTCAATTCCATATTTGTTATTAGTTCTCGCGATTGCTGCAGTACTTCAACAAAAAGGCATTCTATCTATTGTTCTGATTTTGGGTTTAACGGGCTGGACAGGTGTTTATCGATTAATACGTGCGGAATATATGAAACACACTGCACGTGAGTACGTCCTTGCTGCCAAAGCAATTGGTGTTGGTCACTTCCGCCGTATGTTCATTCATATTTTTCCAAATGTCAGCCATATTGCTTTAGTCCAGATGTCAATTTTGGTGGTTTCTTTTATTAAATCTGAAGTCATTTTGAGTTTCTTAGGCTTCGGTGTACCGGTAGGCGTAGTGTCTTGGGGGAGCATGCTAAATGAGGCACAAAGTGAACTTCTTTTAGGCAAATGGTGGCAGCTTGTAGCAGCCTCTGTCGCAATGGCTGTTTTAGTTACTGCATTCTCAATGTTTACTGATGCTCTTCGTGATGCATTAGATCCAAAACTAAAATAAGAGGAAACCCTAATGTCAGAACAAGAAAATAAGAGTGTGCCATTACTTCACATTGAAAATTTACGTGTAAGTTTTAAAGGCGAAGACAAAAAGTATATCGAAACTGTAAAAGGAATCTCCTTTGATATTCCAGCAAATACCACTGTTGCTTTAGTTGGCGAGTCGGGTAGCGGCAAATCAGTTACTTCTTTGGCAACTATGGGCTTACTACCTGTAGGCCAAAGTAAAATTGATGAAAAAAGTAAGATTGTTTTTGAAGGAAAAGATTTACTGAGCTTATCCCGTAAAGAGATGCGACAAATCTGTGGTAAGGACATAGCCATGATTTTTCAGGAGCCGATGTCATCATTAAATCCTGTTTTTACGGTTGGCAATCAAATTGCAGAAATGTTGTGTTTACACATGGGTTTGAGCCGTAAACAGGCTCGACAACGTGTTTTAGAGTTGCTTAAAGAAGTAGGTATTCCTTCACCTGAAACTAAAATTGATGCTTATCCAAATCAACTTTCGGGTGGTCAACAGCAACGTGTCATGATTGCTATGGCGATTGCGTGTGAACCTAAACTGCTGATTGCTGATGAGCCTACCACTGCACTTGATGTCACTATTCAAAAACAGATTATTGATTTGCTCGAGTCATTGCGTAAGCGCCGTCAAATGTCGATGCTTTTTATTACTCACGATTTGGCTTTGGTTGGTGAAATTGCAGATAAAGTCATTGTAATGCGTCATGGCGAGATTAGAGAGCAAGGTGTTGTGGAACAGGTTCTTGAACAGCCTAAAGATGTATATACGAGAGCTTTGTTATATTGCCGCCCGCAAATGTCACAACGACCTTATCGATTGCCCGTGACGAGCGATTTTATGCGTCAAGAAGATGATGTATTGGTCGAACAAAGTTTTGACGTTTCAGAAATTCCTGAGCGCAAGCGTGGTTTAAATGGTGATGAGCAAATCATCTTAGAAGTAAAAGACCTGAAAAAAAGTTTTTATAGCCGTAAAGGCCTATTTGGCAAAGAAGAGTTTCAGGCCGTAAAAGGAGTTTCTTTTAAGCTGGCTAAGGGAAAAACTTTGGGTTTAGTCGGAGAGTCTGGATCAGGTAAAACGACTGTTGGGCTATTACTCATGCGTTTACATCAGGCATCTGGTGGGCAGGCTTTCATCGAAGGTAAAGATATTCTTTCATTAACTGAAAAAGAGTTTGCTAAATATCAACGTAAAATCCAGATCATCTTTCAAAATCCCTATGCGTCTCTTAATCCACGCTTTACCATTGGGCAGATTTTATTAGAGCCTATGCAAATTCATAAAATCGGTAAAGATGATGCAGAGCGTAAACAAATTGCCCTTGGACTGCTTGAGCGAGTCAATTTACCTGAACAAGCTTACTACCGATATCCGCATGAGTTTTCAGGTGGACAACGTCAACGTATTGCCATTGCACGCTGTTTAACGCTGAAGCCTGAAATTTTGATTTGTGATGAATCTGTTTCTGCACTAGATGTTTCAGTTCAGGCACAAGTACTTAACCTATTACAAGATTTACAAGATGAGTTTGGGCTGAGTTATATCTTTATTTCACATGACTTATCGGTTGTGAAATATATCTCTGATCAGGTCATGGTCATGAATCATGGAGAAGTTATTGAAATAGCCAATTCAGATGAACTCTATGCACATCCTCAACATGATTATACTAAACGACTATTAAAGGCGATTCCTCAAGGGATTCAACACATTTCATGAGCGTAAAGTTATGTCGTTAAGGGCACTTTCGAGTGCCTTTTTATTTGGTTTATGTGGTAAATGCTTATAAAATAAGAGAGATAAATGTAGAGTATTTTATTCTTGTTATGTGCGCTAATTTTAAACCTTTAACGTTTGCCCAATTACAGCAACTTCAGTTGCCTGTGGTCGGCTTTAGCTATGCCGAAGAGGTTTATCCTGCAGGAACAATGCCACTATTATTTAAATCACCACAAGGGCTTGAGTGGCGTGAAGTGATGTTCGGATTGGTTCCTAAATGGGCTGAAGATACAAATATAGCAAAACATACCTACAATGCCCGCCATGAGACTATTTTTCAAAAACCTAGCTTTCAAGAAGCTGCACTTAAATGTAAATTTGGTGTGATTCCAGTGACCGAATTTTATGAAAGTAAGTATATAAATGATAAACCTGAGCGGTGGGGTGTTCGCCGTAAAGATGGGCAGGCTTTTTTCATCGCAGCAATCTATGAAATTTGCAAAATAAATGAAACGATTATTCGTTCTGCAAGCATGTTGACGATGGATGCTATAGACCATCCGATGATGAAAGATTTTCATGAGCCAGGCGATGTTAAACGATCAGTTATTGTGATTCCACATGAACGACTAGATGAATGGTTAAGTTTAGAAACACCAGATATTTCCAGCTTTATCGAAGGCTTTCCAGTTGAAGAGTTTGAATGCTCTCATGTACCAAAAGAAAAAATTATAAAACCTACACCACAGTTAAGTATGTTTGACTAATCTATCTAAAATTAAGATGAGGTTATTGATCTCAAATTTGAATCAATAACCTATATCACTTATTCAATATTTTTACTTAATGTTTGTACCTCAGAGTCTTCAGCTAAATAGCTCAATTCAATCGGTGAAATCACAAAAGTTGTATTATCTGAGGCCTGTTTAAATACAAAGCCATATTCAAAAGATTGGCTATTTTTACTTGGTAACCAGAATAGATAAGGGCAGCCAGTATAACTACCATCCCAACCCATTTCTCTAGCGAGAGCCAACGCTGTATCAGATTTCGCTATGATTTCTTTGAGTGATTCTTTATCTCGTGTTGAGACATCACCATCATCATCTGCAAATGTTTGTAGAAACTCATTTAAGGGCTTAAGGTCTTCCCAGTTATGTTCTATTGTCGAGAAATGATATCCATATAGCATCATGTGCACTTTCTTCCATCTTGTTATTGTGTCCTTGAACATACCAAGAAATATATGAAAAGGAAATGGATAAATCTGATTTAAGTTGTTTATTTTTCATAACTTATAGATTGTTTTTTGTACGGAATAAAGACTTTTATAAATATTAAAATTATTCATATTACCTCAATAGCATAGGCGGAAAGTAACAATCCTAATGATTAGGATAAATGACTATTTTAGTAAATCAAACTGTTGGCGAATATAGAATTGTTCATAATTCACCTATAATAGAAATGAAACTATATAGAGCATATTTATGTTTATAACAACTACGCGCCCACAAGATAATTTAATTCACCAACTTCTGCCGATTTTGGAACAGGCGAGTCAGATTTTACTAGAAGAATATCAAAACTATTCTGCGGGTTATGAGTTTACTATTCATGAAAAGCAAGATGATTCACCTGTAACCCAAGCAGATCTAAAGGTAAATAGATTTTTATTAAAGCATCTTGCAGAGATTACTCCAGAGTTGCCTGTATTGTCTGAAGAAAGTGATTATAGTGCCCGTCATGACTGGTCTACATGTTGGATGTTAGATCCGCTTGATGGTACGAAAGAGTTTATACATGAACGTGATGAATTTACGATCAATCTAAGCTTGATCAACGGCAAAGAAACAGTTTTCTCAGTTATTGCCGTGCCATGTGAACAAGTGGTGTACTTAGGATATCTGCAAGATTTACCTTTTAAATATAGCTTTAGCCAACAACAATGGTATCAATATCAGGTCAATTCAACTTCGTTAGATGCCCCTATACAAATAGGACTTAGTCACGGTAGTAAAAATCCAAAATACCAAAAATTTATTCAACCTATAGAAAAAGAACATCGTATTATTCGACGAGAAGCTGGGAGTGCCTATAAGTTTTGCATGATGTTAGAAGGTGAAATAGATATTTACCCACGCTTTCATCCTACTTCTGAATGGGATACCAGTTCTGGTCAAGGTCTCTTAGAAAGTATAGGCGGTGGTTTACTTACTCTTGATGGAAAACCTTTTGAATATAACCAAAGAAGCACGGTTTTAAATAAGGGCTTTATCGCTTTTCGTGATCAGGAAAGCAAAAAAATAGCATTTGAAGCATTAGCCCAATCAGGTGTTATAGATTGAGAGTTATACCAGACATGTTATAGTGGCAAAGTATTGAAAAAAGATGACAAGATAAAGATGGCACTCGATTTATTGCCTAAAAGTATGTTTGAAGCAATTGATTTATTGCCCGATGCTTCAACTCCTGTAACCTTATTTACGCGCCATTCTTTAAGAGAACTTGTAGATGGGCAGGGCTTGGCTGGTTATGATCTCCAACTTACTCCTCAAGGACGTGAGCTTGCGCAGGCATGGGGTAATTACTTAATCAAAAATACAGATCGTGTTATTCAGCATTGTATTTCAAGTCCAATACAACGCTGTGTCGATACGGCGGCACTCATGATTGAAGGGGCTGACGATGTAAGTCCCCAATCAAATACTCATACGATTGAAATTATTGAGCAAGGGCTACTTGTTGAACCGGGTAGCTTTGTGTTGGATATACAACAAGCTGCTCCTTATTTTAAAAAGCAGGGTGCTTTAGGTTTTATTAATAGTTTTGTAAATAATGCATTACCTGGTATGAAACATCCCATTACAGGTGTTTTAGATGTACTAGAGCTTATTTACCGGACTCATCCAAAAACTAAAGGCGGTCTTAGTTTAGCCGTGAGTCATGACACGATTATTGCAGCAATTGTTGCTGTAATTTCTGGCGAGAATAAAATTAAGAAAGAAGACTGGCCGGAAATGATGGAAGGGTTATTTGTATGGTTTGAAGGTGAAGAGTTTCCAAATTGTAAATTAAAGTGGATTTGGAGAGGAAAGGCCTACGAACTGAATGTAGCTAAATTTCATAAAGTGCTATAAGCTCAAAAACAATAGATAATAAAAAAAGCCCTATTGGGCTTTTTTTACATGTTCAAATTAGTTAGCTAACGCTTTAACTTGAGCATTTAAACGGCTCTTATGACGAGCAGCTTTATTTTTGTGGATGATGCCTTTATCAGCCATGCGGTCGATTACAGGAACAGCTTTTTTGTAAGCTTCTGTAGCAACAGCATAATCACCACCAGCGATTGCACTTAAAGTACGTTTGATGTAGGTACGAACCATAGAACGCAAGCTTGCGTTGTGTTTACGCGCTGTAACGTTTTGACGCGCACGTTTTTTAGCTTGAGCAGAGTTTGCCACTCTTGCACTCCTTGAAAATAAGTTGGTCTGGGCGGGCTGTGGTCAATTCAGTAAACTGGTGTAACCATCACCAGCCCGTAAACAAGTGCCATATTGTGATGAATCAACACGGTGAAGTCAAGCCTTGCGAGCGTTTTAAGCGGTTTTAGGGGCTGCTAAAACGGTAAGAAAAGGTTAAATTTGATACAAACTTAAAGAGGGTTGGATAAAAAATGACTATAAGTACTAAAAAAGCAATTGTGATAGGTGCTACGGGACTTGTGGGTTTAGCGCTTGTCGAACAGCTTGAGCAAACACCAGAATTTGAAGCGATTACTGTTGTGGTAAGAAAAGAATCACAACTACTTAATACATATAAAAAAGTTACTCAACTTGTTATAGAGGACTTTTTATTACTCAATGATGAAGATGTGAATGGCCATACCCATGCTTTTAGCTGTCTTGGAACAACATTAAAAGTGGCTGGTTCAAAACAGGCTTTTTATGCCGTGGATTATGAAATCAATGCCCATTTAGCAGATCTAGTGCAAGATAAGCACATTCATTTACTGCTAGTGAGTGCCCTTGGAGCAAATGCAAACTCTCCAATTTTCTATAATAAAATGAAAGGACAGTTAGAGGATTATATTGAGAGCTTAGAACTCGAAAAACTATCTATTTTTAGACCGTCTTTACTGATTGGTAAACGCAGCGATGTACGGTTTATTGAAGACTTAGGGCAGAGTCTATTTAAACTTATTGAGAATAAATTTCAAAAGCCATTCAAATATAAGCCAGTAACTGTCGAGCAATTGGCTCATACGATGGTCGTAGCGGCGCTAACGCAAATTGAAGCCTTTAAACGATATGATAATCTGAGCATACAACAAACTCGATAAGGGAGTATTAAAGTGTCGACAGTACCATTTGTAACATGTGATTTATTAGATGATAACCCTGAAAAAGGCTTACAGGTTGTAATCCCATCAATGGATGGCAAGTTCTTTCAAAGTTATGGAGCTCGTAAAACTTTTGGGGGACAGGTTGTAACAGTAAAGTGCTTTGAAGATAACTCACGTGTAAAAGAGTTATTGGCAACAGATGGTACAGGTAAAGTATTAGTTGTGGATGGTGGTGCATCTATGCGCTGTGCACTCATGGGTGATTTGATTGCTGAGTCAGCAGTTAAAAACAACTGGAATGGTGTAGTGATTTACGGTTGTGTACGAGACGTTGATGCACTTGCGACCTTAGATTTGGGAGTACATGCATTGGCTGCAATTCCACAAAAAAGTAATCGTAAGGGCATTGGTGAGGTAGATATTAATTTGTATTTTGGTGGAGTCACAATTCAATCTGGTGATTTTATCTATGCTGATAATAATGGGATTGTGATAGCAAAAGAAAAATTAGTCTAATTCTCTAATATAAAGGAAGGCATGATGGTGATTCATCAAATTAAAGTACTTCAAGCAGTTGTATCTGCAATTGCTGAAGGTGGTAGAGGTGTTTCAGGAACAGCATTTCCACAACAACCTGCAAAGGCTTTGAAATTATATGAATTTGAAGGTTCACCATTTTGCCGTCGTGTTCGTGAAGTGATTACACTTTTGAATCTGGACGTTGAAATTTATCCATGTCCTAAAGGTGGAACAAAGTATCGTTCAGTTGTAAAAGAAAAAGGCGGTAAATTACAGTTTCCATTTTTAATTGATGAAAATACTGGCGATCAGCTATATGAATCACAGGATATTATTCATCATTTATTTAAACATTATGGTAAGACAGGGAAAACACCGCAGAAATTTTCGAGTTACCCAAACATGCCTTATGTTGCAGTTGCAGGAACTATATTAAATGGAGCTCGTGGAATATGGATAAATAAAAAAATTGTTGATAGAGCTGCACCTGAACAAAAACTTGAGTTATGGAGTTTTGAAGCAAGTCCGTATTCACGAATTGTAAGAAGTCTACTCTCTGAACTTGAGCTACCATATATTTTGCATAATGTGGCAAAAGAGAGATGGCAAGATATGGGACCTGCTATTCTTCGCTTAAAACCTGGTAAATACATACCTTTAGAAGGCGGAAAAAGAGAAAAGCTGTTGCCGATTATGCAAGGTAAAATGCAAGTACCATACTTAGTAGACCCAAATACGGGAGTGAAGATGTTTGAGTCGGCTCAAATCGTAAAGTATTTAAAAAAGCAATATGGACGTTGATTAAGCTTAATCTGAGTAAGAGTTTAGGCGTTTTCTTAAACTCTTATCAACATCAGATTTCTTAACAGGTTGTATGAAAAAAATATGAGTATGCTAAATTAATAAGCTTAAATACCTAAAAAGGCATATTTTATGGAATGTATGAGAATTCAACCTGTAACGAGTACTCCTGGTGAAAATGCATTATTTATTGTATTGGGACTAGCTCAAGGTGATTCTGTAATAGAAAAAGTAAAAGATTTTGCTGCTAATTTTTCAGCACTAACCAGAAGTCTCTTTAATCGTTATCCAGATAGTAAATTTAATGCTACTTTAGGTTTTAGCTCAAATGCATGGGATATATTATTTCCAGAGCAATCCAAGCCTCAAGAGTTACAACCATTTCAAGAAATTAGAGGTCCGAAATACACGGCTGTCTCAACTCCGGGTGATTTATTTTTTCATATACGTGCTGATCGTCAGACTTTATGTTACGAGCTGGGTAATATAATTAATCAACAGCTTGGTAAAGTAACGTATCCAATTGATGAAGTTCATGGTTTTCGTTATTTTGACGGTCGTGCAATTATTGGCTTTGTGGATGGAACAGAGAATCCTGAACCTGTTATTGCAGCACAGTGGGCATTAGTAGGCGATGAAGACCCTGACTTTATCGGGGGAAGTTATGCTTTTATCCAAAAATATACACATGATATGGACAAATGGCGTTCATTAACTGACGAAGAGCAAGAAAAAGTAATCGGCCGAAAAAAGTTCAATGATGTTGAGCTCGGCGATGATGAAAAACCTTTAACGGCTCATAATGTCGTTAGTAAAGCTCATGATGCAGAAGGTAATGAACTTAAAATTATGCGAGCTAATATGCCTTTTTCAAATCCGTCTAGAAATGAATATGGCACATTCTTTATTGGCTACTCGCGTAAATTTAGTACAACCCGACAAATGCTTGAGAACATGTTTTTAGGCAATGAGCATGGTAACCTAGATCGGTTACTTGACTTTAGTACTGCTCAAACAGGTACTTTATTTTTTGTACCGACTGTAGATTTTCTTGATGATTTAGGCGATGAATAGTCGTTAGTTTAGAAGACTTAAATGATGGGAGTGACTAGATTACTTCCATTATTTAAATTGAAATAAATATGATGTGATGAAATGTTTAAAAAGATAACGCAGCTTTTTCAAGGCTCAAAAGAAACACCAGAAAAACTTTACTTGCAAGAGAATCAATTAAAATTTGATTCTGAACGTGGGCCTATCATTAATGATGTAGTGATTAATCAGAAGTGGTCAGAGCATCTTGAATATTTCTCAAACCGTAAATTACAGAATTTTGATAATCTTCAAAAGTTATTTCAAATTACGCCACAAATTAATGAAAAGATTGATTTAGAAATCGCAACACAGCGCTATGTTGCAAGATTGGAAAATACTCAAGAAAAGCTACTTCAACTCAAAGCGATTATACAAATTTTAAATCAATATTACGTTTTGTTTTTGCGTGATAAATAATCATAGTTAATTGATTAAAAAATATAAAAAGTAGGGCCAACTAGTAGTTTGATTTTCAAAAAAATAACTCATTTCACTAAAAACATCATGCTACTATTGAGCTCATATCTTTTTAGCTGATAAAAGCCATATACATGTTTCAACAAGAAATCTCTCAATTGAATTTACAACAGCTCAAAGCCGGTGAAAAACGTTGGGTAGGGTCGTTATTAGGTTCGTCTGCTGCATTATTATTCAAAGAAATTGCCGTTCAGCATTCATCTTTGCTCGTTGTAGTAGCTCGAAATAACCAACATGTTGCCCAGTTAGAAAGTGAACTTGAATTTTATGGCATAAAACCGACAATTTTCCCTGATTGGGAGATTTTGCCGTATGACCGCTTGTCACCTCATCAAGATATTGTTTCAGAACGACTCGCGATTTTATCCAATATGCCGCAAAAAGGTGTATTGCTCATTTCAGCAAGCACTTTAGCTCAAAGAGTTGCACCATATTCTTGGGTTTTAGGTGAGCATTTTGATATACGTGTGGGGCAAAAATTTGATTTAGAACAACAGAAGCTACGTTTAGTACATGCTGGGTATCATTTAGTAGATACAGTTTACGACCATGGTGAGTTTGCTGTACGTGGCAGCATTATGGATATTTTTGCATCTGGTCAGGATGCACCTATCCGTATTGACCTATTTGATGATGAAATTGATACTTTAAAATTCTTTGATCCAGAAACACAAAGAACCACCACAACGTTAAAAAGTTTTACAGTTCTTCCCGCGAAAGAGTTCCCATTAAAAGAAGCTCGCTCCATTTTCAGAGATCGTTATTCTGAACTTTTTCCGACCGCGAATCCTAAGAAAAACCCAATTTACCAAGATGTTCTTGATGGAATCGCATCTCCAGGAATCGAGTTTTATTTACCGTTGTTTTTTAATAAAACCCACATGCAATCTCAAAGTGCACTTACAACGTACTTCCCAAAGAATTGCATTGTAATTACAACTGATGATGTGGATACCGATTTAACCAGTTTTTGGAAAGAAGTTTTTCGTCGTTATGAAGATAGACGCCATAACGCAGATCAACCAATTCTCCCTCCTGATGAGTTATTTATTGCACCCAATAACTTGCTAAGTGCTTTAAATCAGTTCCCACGTATGCTTGTAAGCGCTGAAGCAGTTGAAAAAAAAGCTGGGGCTCTAAATCTTAAGGTTGAGCAACCACCTAAGTTGCCAGTTGACCCGAAAAAAGAAAAACCATTTGCGGTAGTTAAAAAATATATTGATGAAGCAAATCATCCTGTTTTATTGGTTGCAGAAAGTGCTGGTCGACGAGAAAGTTTAAGAGATGGTTTGCGTGCCAGTCTGGGAGATATTCCTAGTGTAGATAGTTTTGAGCAATTCCAGAAAAGTCAGTTTGCGATTGCTATTACGAATGCACCATTAGACCGTGGTTTGCTTTTAACCGATCAATTGTCTGTTATTTCAGAAAATCAGTTGTATGAGCATCGCGTAGTTCAACGTCGTCGTAAACGTCAGCAAGAAGTTTCAGAAGAATTCCTAATTCGTAGTTTGACCGAATTAAGCATAGGTGCTCCTGTTGTTCATATTGACCATGGTGTAGGGCGTTATGCTGGATTAATTACTTTGGCAATTGAAGGGCAAGATTATGAATTCTTGCAACTAGACTATGCTGAAGAGGCAAAAGTTTACGTGCCTGTAACTAACTTGCATCTCATTAGTCGCTATAGTGGCGGAGATCCAGATTTAGCACCATTACATAAAATTGGAACTGACGCGTGGAGTAAGGCTAAACGTAAAGCTTTAGAACAAATTCATGATGTTGCAGCAGAGTTGCTACATATACAAGCACGTCGTCAGTCAAAACCTGGCTTTGGTTTTGAAGTCGATCAGTCACTTTATATGCAATTTGCGAGTGGATTTGCGTATGAAGAAACACTTGATCAAGCCAATGCTATTGAAGCGACACTTTATGATATGCAACAAGCTAAACCGATGGATCGACTTGTTTGTGGGGACGTTGGTTTTGGTAAAACAGAAGTTGCAATGCGAGCAGCATTTGTTGCGGTGCAAAATGGCAAACAGGTTGCTGTTTTAGTACCGACGACATTGCTTGCTCAACAGCATTATGAGTCTTTTAAAGACCGCTTTGCCGACTGGCCTGTTCGTATTGAAGTATTATCACGCTTTGGTTCAAATAAAACGCATACGAAAAATATTGAAGACCTTGCTGAAGGCAAAGTCGATATTGTGGTGGGCACCCATAAACTTTTACAAGAAAATGTGCAGTTTAAAGATCTCGGGCTAATGGTGGTCGACGAAGAGCACCGTTTTGGTGTGCGTGATAAAGAGCGTATTAAAGCATTACGCGCAGATGTTGATATGTTAACACTTACAGCTACACCAATTCCACGTACTTTAAATATGGCTTTTTCGGGAATGCGTGATTTATCTATCATTGCTACACCGCCAGCCCGTCGTTTAGCTGTTAAAACCTTTGTACAAGAACATACCGAAGCGTCTATTAAAGAAGCGATCTTGCGTGAGTTACTACGTGGTGGCCAAGTATATTTCTTGCACAATGAAGTTGATACGATTGAGAGAGCAGCTGAAAATATTCGCGTGCTTGTTCCTGAAGCTCGTGTAGCAGTGGCTCACGGACAAATGAGGGAAAGAGAACTTGAGCAAGTCATGCAACAGTTCTATCACAAAGAATACAATGTATTGGTATGTTCAACAATTATCGAAACTGGAATTGATGTTCCAAATGCCAACACTATTTTGATAGAAAGGGCTGACAAACTTGGTTTAGCTCAATTACATCAACTGCGTGGCCGTGTAGGACGTTCACACCACCAAGCTTATGCCTACTTATTGGTTCCTTCCATAAAGCATTTAAAAGGTGATGCTGAAAAACGCCTTGATGCAATCCAACGTGCTTCAACTCTTGGTGCTGGTTTCATGCTGGCTACGGAAGATTTAGAAATTCGAGGTGCCGGTGAGCTTTTAGGTGAGCAGCAAAGTGGTTCAATGCAGGCAATTGGATATAGCCTATATATGGAAATGCTGGAAAAAGCTACTAAAGCGATTCAGCAAGGCAAAACGCCGAATTTTGATGCACCTTTATCATTAACAGCAGAAATTAATTTACACATACCTGCTCTTATTCCAGATGAGTACCTAGGTGACGTGCATCAGCGTTTATTATTCTATAAGCGTATTAGTAATACAGATACCCAAGAAAAGCTCGACAACATCCGTATGGAGCTTATTGACCGTTTTGGGGTTCCACCGCAATCAGTTAAACACTTATTTAGTGTTCATCAAATTCGACTGAAAGCTGAACAGCTGGGGATTACTAAAATTGATATTAATACTCAAGGCGGCAATATTGAATTCTCGCCTGATACACCTGTTCAGGCCATCAGTATTATTCAACTCATGCAAAAGCATCCAACCTATTATCGTATGGAAGGTGGTCAACGTTTAAAGGTTATGGTTCAGCTTGAAGAGCAGGAAAAACGAATCCAATTTATTAATGATTTATTAGCGAAATTATTGAATGAATTACATGCTTGAATAGTGTTTTAAAGTGATTTTCATTCTATATAAATCCTTTGTATGTTGATAACAGAATTTTATGCACGATTTCTCGGTCTATTGGGGGAATAAGTGCATAAAATCATTGTTATTTGTAATCAAACCAGACACTAGCAATACTCACATCAAAACTGATGTGATAGTATTAGCCATTATTGTTTATTGTCATTTATAAAAGATATGTTTAGTTTGCATCCACAACTTGCTCAAGATACTTTTTTTGTAGGCGATTTTCCGCTTTCAACATGTCGTTTAATGAATGATATGCAATTCCCTTGGCTGATTTTAATCCCTCGTGTGCCGGGAATCACAGAATTATATGAGTTGAGCCAAGCTGACCAAGAACAGTTTTTGCGCGAATCAAGTTGGTTGTCTAGCCAGCTATCTCGTGTATTCCGCGCTGATAAAATGAATGTTGCAGCTTTGGGCAATATGGTGCCTCAATTGCATTTCCATCATGTGGTACGTTATCAGAATGATGTTGCATGGCCTAAACCAGTATGGGGTACACCTGCGGTTCCTTATACAAATGATGTGCTGGCTCATATGCGTCAAACTCTTATGCTTGCGTTACGTGGTCAAGGTGATATGCCATTTGATTGGCGCATGGACTAAATCAATGCAATGCCACATTTATATAAATGTGGCTACATTGAGGTGTGGAGGATAGGGTGCAATTAGAGAGGTTTATCGATAGAGAGCCTAAGCAGTTTGCATATTTTCATCGTTTGATGGGATATTCAATTCTGTCATTAATTTTAGTGATCTATGCTTTTACCTCACCTAATACAAATTATCAGATCTATGTTCCACCTTTTTTCCTATTTCTGCTTTTTATTAGTTCGAAGTTAGAACATTGGCTTCAGTACCAATTCGATAAAAAAACTCAAAAAAGTGTTTTCTTTGCAATCGATGCAATTGTTGTGGCAGTTACCTTAGCAGGTCTGCATCTTAACTTGGTGCCTACATTTATTGCAATTTTTGCATTATTTTATTCAGCAATTAATAGTCGTATTTCTTTCGCAGTCATTTGTTTGACCAGTTTGTTAGGCGCGATTATTTTTTATTTAAGTACTTTCTTTTTATTTGGTTTTTATACATATTTTGAGCCTACTAGCCAAGAGTTGACTGTAATTACACTTCTTGGCTTGGTTATGTTTATTACCATCGGAAACTACTACCAGCATCGTTGGGTTAAAAAAATCAGTCAACAGCGTCAACATTACTATGACCAAATGACCCGCTATATTGCTTTTGCTAATCAGTTAAGTCGTTATGCGCCATTACAGTTATGGCAGTCTATTATGCGCGGTGAGGCTGAAGCAAAGATTGAATATAAGCGTAAAAAAATGACAGTGTTTTTTTCTGATATCCAGGGTTTTACGGAGTTATCAGAAACTTTGATTCCAGATGATTTAGCATTTTTGCTTAATGACTATTTAAGTCATATGACAGAAATCGCTAAACAGTATGAAGCCACAGTCGATAAATTTATGGGTGATGCCATCCTTATATTTTTTGGTGATCCGAATTCACAAGGTGTGGAGCAAGATGCCAAAGCCTGTGTAGAAATGGCAATCGCTATGCGTCAGCAAATGAAATTGTTGCGCGAGCGCTGGAAAAAAATGGGTTACTCAGCATTGCATATCCGAATGGGCATTAGTACTGGTTATTGCCACGTAGGAAATTATGGGGCAACACATCGTATGGCTTATACGATTGTAGGTCGTGATGTGAATTTAGCGGCTCGTCTGCAATATGCTGCTGAAATAGATGAAATCTTAATTTCAGATGATACTTATCAATTAATCAAAAGTGATTTCCTGTGCGCACCTAAAACACCGATTTATCTAAAAGGTATTCAAGGTGCGGTAAAGACATGGCAAGTGATGGAGAAATATACAGGCAATAAATCGGATCATCAGCAATGGTTCGATTATGAGTATAAAGGCTTTCACTTGGTACTTAATTTAGAAGAAGTACAAAACTATGAATATCCTGAATTAGTAGAAGTGCTTGAGAAAATGATTCAACGAATTAAAGTTCAACAAACTTTAGTGAATACTCAAGGTATAGCGCAGTTAAGACTTGAAGATGAAGTTAAAACTTTAGAAATAGACCAACAAGATCAAGTTTAGAGTCTATAAAATATAAAAAAAGCTGCTTTTAAAGCAGCTTTTTTTATTAACACGATTAATGATTTTCTGAAGCGTGGTTGATTGTATATTTAGGGATCTCAATTTCTAAATCTTCATCAACAATTTTTACTTGGCATGAGAGGCGAGAATCCGGTTCAAGACCCCAAGCGCGATCTAAAAGATCTGCTTCAACATCATCCATTTCTTCTAAGCTATCAAAACCTTTACGAACTACTACGTGACATGTTGTACAAGCGCATGACATGTCACATGCATGTTCGATTTTAATTCCTCGATCAAGCAAACTTTGGCAAAGATTTGCATTCTGTTCAACTTCAAATTCTGCACCTTCAGGACAAAATTGAGCGTGAGGAAGTACTTTAATGCGGGGCATATTGATCACCTATACCTTTAGTTTGAATTTGACCAATCTTCAAGTTTTGTACCTTTTAAGGCGTGGTCAATATGTCGATTCATACGTAGTGCAGCAAAAGCATCACTATGTACTTTAAGTTGTTCTACAGCTTTTTTAATTGCTTGAATATCATTGTCTTCAAGTTGTACTTTAAGCGAGTTTTCAGCGGCTTTAAGTACTTCGAGCTGTTCATTATTGAGTAAATCAGCATCCACTTTCAAAGCTTGTTCTAATGCTTCAAGCTCGCGTTGGGCCTCAACTTTGGTTTCTTTTAAATGACGCAGATTTTTGTCTTCTTCTGCATGTTGGAAACCTTCAATTAGCAAGCGTTCAGTGTCAGACTCTGATAAACCATAAGATGGTTTAATATCAATTTGAGCTTGTACACCTGAAGTTGTTTCACGAGCTGAAACAGTAAGCAAGCCGTCTGCATCTACCTGAAAGGTAACTTCAATACGTGCTTGACCAGCAGTCATTGGGGGAATGCCATGAAGAACGAATCTTCCTAACGATCGACAGTGTTCGACTAAATCTCTTTCACCTTGAACTACATGAATCAGCATGGCAGTCTGGCCATCTTGATAAGTAGTAAACTCTTGGCGGCGAGCAACCGGAATAGCTGTATTACGAGAAATAAGACGCTCTACTAATCCACCCATGGTTTCTAAGCCAAGAGAAAGAGGAGTAACATCTAAAAGTAGTGAGCCGTCTTGGCTGTTTCCAATTAATTGATTGGCTGTAATAGAAGCACCAATCGCTACTACTTCATCAGGATTAATTGTGCAAAGTGGTTCTTGGTTAAATACATTGCGAACCGCTTGCTGAACAGCATACGAACGCGTAGAACCACCTACTAAAACAACATTTTGAATATCTGATAACTCAAGTTTTGCATCACGTAAAACGCGTTTGCAAACACTGATTGTTTTATCTAAAGCAACTTGAATAATGCTCTCAAAGGTTGAGCGATCAAGTGTTAGTACATTTTCAAGTAGTTTTAACTGAACGGATTCTTGTGTAGAGAGTTGTTCTTTTGCTTGGCGAGCAGCAACAATAAATACTGCATAGTTTTCATCACTTAGCGTATCAATATTTAATTGTTTTTTAGCCCACTTAACAATGAGACGATCTAAATCATCACCGCCTAAAGCAGTATGACCACCTGTAGCTAATACTTCAAAGACACCTTGTGAAAAACGTAGGATTGATACGTCGAAAGTACCACCACCTAGGTCATAAATCACATAGTTATGATCTGTAGCTAAATTCGTTTCTTGATCTAAACCATAAGCCACAGCAGCAGCAGTTGGCTCATTTAAAAGACGTAGTACATTCAACCCAGCCAGCTGTGCAGCATCGCGTGTTGCTTGACGTTGTGCTTCATCAAAATAAGCTGGAACAGTAATTACGGCTCCATTTACTGGGTTTTGTAAACTAGATTCAGCACGTTCTTTTAGTTGTTTTAAAATTTCAGCTGAAATTTCAACAGGCGTTTTACGACCAGAACGTGTCTCGAAAGCTGGCATCTCATTTTCAGAACCCACTAATTCATATGGGTGTTGAAATTTGATATCTGCTTTTGAGCGTCCCATAAAACGCTTTACAGAAACAATTGTATTTTTTGGATCAGCAATAATGAAAGGTTTTGCTTCTTCACCATAATGAGTGACATCATTTCCATAATGCACAATAGAAGGAAGAAGTCGTCTTTCTTTTTCGTCGTTAAGGACTTTTGGTTTGCCTGATAACACTGTCGCAACTAAAGAATGTGTTGTTCCTAGGTCGATACCAATCGCAATGCGGTGTTCATGTGGGGCACTGGATTGACCCGGTTCAGCAATTTGCAAAAGTGCCATGAGTTAAATCCTTTGAATATAAATTGGAAAAAGCAAATTAAAAATCATCGTCTAAATCAAAGTTGTCTTCATCATCCAACAGTTGATCTTCTGCTTTTTCAATATCGTTAAGAACGCGCTGAAAGAAACGTAATTTACGTACAGTATCTCGAGCTTCGCCCCAATCTTCATCTGAGTAGTCAATTTTAAATTCGCGAACTAAGCCATCAATCCACTGAAAAACTTCTTGCTTAAGAGTACTTAAATGCTCTTGTGAAGTTGCTTCATCAAGTTGCTCACGAAGTTCTAGAGCTGATTGTAGGAACTCAAAATCACTAATGGATTGATCGAGGTGGTGATCTTGCTTTTTTAACGCTAATAGATAAGCAGCGCGGCTATCTACTTGCGAAAGTACTTTAAAAGCTTGATTGATTTCACTTGATTTGATCAATGCCTGATCTTTATCTTCTGCTTTATCTGGGTGATATTGCTGTTGCAAACTTAAGAAACTAGTTTTTAAGCTCGCCAAATCGATATCGAGTTCTACGGGTAAATTGAACAACTCAAAATGATTCATTAGAAAGGAGGTCCACGTTAATTAAATACATTAAAACAGTGCTATAAAAAGTCACTGTTTTAATGAAAAGGATGGAAGGAGAAGAGGGAGTTATACAGTGAAAGACTCACCGCAACCACATTCACCTTTTTTATTGGGATTGTTAAATTCGAACCCTTCGTTAAGGCCATTCTTTACGTAGTCCATTTCTAAGCCTTCTAAATAGACAAGACTTTTTGGATCTACAAAAACCTTAACGCCAAATTGTTCGAAAACTTGGTCATGTTCATCGACAGAATCAACAAATTCGAGAACATAAGCCAACCCAGAACAACCAGAAGTTTTCACACCCACGCGAATGCCTTCACCCTTACCTCGATTTTTAAGGTAATTGCTAATATGAGTCGCAGCATTTTCAGTTAAATGAATCATGAAAACTCCAACGTTTACAATGGTAACAAATTAAGCTTTAGATTTTTTACTGCGGTAATCATCAATCGCAGCTTTAATTGCATCTTCAGCTAGTACAGAGCAGTGAACTTTTACTGGAGGAAGAGCAAGCTCAGTTGCGATATCAATATTTTTGATCGCTTGAGCTTCATCAAGAGTCTTACCTTTTAACCATTCAGTTACAAGTGAGCTTGATGCAATTGCAGAACCACAACCATAAGTTTTGAAGCGTGCTTCTTCAATCACACCACTATCATTTACCTGAATTTGTAAACGCATCACGTCGCCACATGCAGGTGCACCCACCATGCCTGTACCAACATTTTCAGAGTTTTTATCTAAAACACCAACATTACGTGGGTTTTCGTAATGATCAATTACCTTTTCGCTATAAGCCATTTCGCTTCTCCAAACCTCGGGGTCAGCCTAATATTAATATGAGGGTTAAAACACTAATTTCAATAATTAGTGTTCTGCCCATTCAACTGTAGAAAGATCGATACCTTCTTTGTACATATCCCAAAGCGGAGAAAGTTCACGTAATTTCTCAACAGCGGCTTTGGTAATTGTAAGCACGTGGTCAATGTCTTCTTCAGTTGTGTATTTACCAAAACTAAAGCGGATTGAGCTGTGTGCTAGCTCATCAGATAAACCTAATGCGCGAAGAACATATGAAGGCTCTAAAGTTGCAGAAGTACAAGCAGAACCACTTGATACTGCAGCATCTTTAAGCGACATCATTAAAGATTCACCTTCAACAAAGTTGAAGCTAACATTTAAATAGTTTGCAACGTTTTGAGTTGGGTGACCATTTAAGAACACTTGTTCAAGGTCTTGTAAACCGTTCCAAAGTTTGTCACGAAGTTTACGGAGACGCTCTTGTTCTGCATGCATTGTTTTGCCTGCAATCTCAAAAGCTTCACCCATACCAACGATTTGGTGAGTAGCCAAAGTACCAGAACGCATACCACGCTCATGACCACCACCATGAATTTGTGCTTTTAGACGAACACGCGGGCTACGACGTACATATAATGCGCCGATACCTTTTGGACCATAAATTTTATGAGCAGAGAAACTCATAAGGTCAATTTTCATCGTAGATAAGTCGATATCAACTTTACCAGCTGCTTGTGCTGCATCTACGTGGAAAAATGTTTTGTTGGCACGTGTTAATTCACCAATCGCCGCTACATCTGTGACTGTACCAATTTCATTGTTTACCATCATAAGAGAAACAAGAATAGTATCTGGGCGAAGGGCAGCCTTAACCATTTCAGGAGTGATTAAACCTGTTTGTGGTTCTGGCTCTAAATAAGTAATTTCAAAGCCTTGTTCTTCTAATTCACGACAAGGATCTAGAACAGCTTTGTGTTCAATTTTACTTGTAATGATATGTTTGCCTTTAGATGTATAGAATTGAGCTACACCTTTAAGGGCAAGGTTATCTGATTCAGTTGCACCAGAAGTCCAAACGATTTCACGTGGATCAGCTTTAATTAAATTTGCTACTTGCTCACGTGCATATTCAACTTTTTCTTCTGCCTGCCAGCCATAAGCGTGGGAACGAGACGCAGCATTACCAAAGGTACCGTCGAAAGTTAAACACTCCATCATACGTTCTGCAACTTGCGGATCTACTGGAGTGGTTGCTGCGTAATCAAGATAAATTGGACGTTTCATATCAAATACCTGTACCCGATAAAAGAGCTGAATCTGTGCCAGTCACATTTTGGCGTAATGCAACAGTTTGAACGTTGTCTCGGCTAATGAGGTCGGCAAGAGAGATTTTTGCTAAATAGTCGGCAATATGATGAGAGAGTTCTTGCCATAAATCATGAGTGAGACACATTGCACCATTTTGGCAGTTACCTTTATGGTCACAACGTGTTGCATCAACCGTTTCATTTACAGCTTCAATAATTTCTAACACAGTAATTTCATCAGCATTTCGAGCCAAATGGTAACCACCATTTGCACCACGAACACTAGAAACTAACCCATGACGCTTAAGTTTTGCGAATAACTGTTCTAAATAAGCAACTGAAATGGATTGGCGTGCGGCAATTTCGGCGAGCGTGATCGTTTGTTCAGTTGGCTGCAAAGCTAAATCAAGTAGAGCAGTCACTGCGTAGCGACCGCGAGTTGTAAGGCGCATGATTCGATACACATGTTAAGACTAGATAATAGGATTTTATGAATCCCGACTAAAATAGTCAAGTTTTTTTATTTTTAATTCAAGTGTAGGAACAAAATAGAAAAATAAATTAGGCAACCCACAAATTATATATGAAATAAACAATAAATATTAGGCTAATTATACCAAAGGAGAAGTTAATATTTCGTTGACGTCGTTGTAAGCGAGTAATTCGATTTTGATATTGTTTAATTTCCACGTGAAGGGAGTTGATCTCTGATCTTTGTTGATCAATTTTCTCAAGTAATGGAGCGATCCGTTTACGTGAAGCAAGGGTTTCAGCTTCATCATCTGAAGTGTTAAACCACTGTTTCCAGTCAACTAGCAATTTTGGAAGAGTTAAATGAGAAATTAAATCTAGAAGTTCCTTTTTCGTTTCCTCATCACCATCAATACGCATATTTTTAAGGCTGCGTTGGTTAGAAAAACCAAAAATTTTAATTAAATCGATAAGCGTACTATTGATCTCAAGATCAATACGTCTATCAAAAGAGTGAATATCGAATAACAAACCTTTTTCTGTAAATTGAACATAGAAGTCAAAGAAAGGTAAATAGCTATTAATACGAATCGTTGTTTTGTTCAAAATAAACTTTTTCGCTTGCAAGCGAAGGGCACCATCGTGGGTGAGAATAAATGAAAAAAAAGTTTCTAAAATAATTAGAACAATATTCAGCAACAGACGCGGATGTTTTTGTCTTTGTTGCGTTTCACTCATAAAAGTTTATCCTTAGAAATAGCAATTAACCGAAGAATGGGACATCCTATCCCAAACTTAACACAATGTCGTGTTAAATATATTTACATGACTTATTTGCTTTGTAGAACAGTTTTGTAAATGGATCAAGTCTTTACTTTGATATTATAGAAATATTTTGTGGTCAAATCAGTCATCATTTCTCTCATCTGATTAGGAGTTTAGATTAATGGATAATGCAAATACAGATACCCAGATAGAAGAGTCGGAAGAAAAAAATAAATTAAAATCAAAAAGTTCAAGAAAATCAGCTTTAGATTTTAGGAAGTATACTAAGCAAATTTGGCTAGCAGGACTTGGTGCTTTTTCACGTGCGGAAGAGGAGGGAAATAAGCTTTTTGATTCTTTGGTTAAAGTGGGTGAGGAGCTAGAATCAAAAACTGGAGACTTGGCAGATAATACTGTTGGCAAAGTCACAGAAAAAGCAAAAGAATCTGTATCTGAAACAAAAGACAGAGTAGAAAAGATTCTTGATACGAGTGTTAATCACTCTTTAAACCGTATTGGATTGGTGACGCCGAAGGATTTGCAACACATCGAACAGCTGCTTGTACAACTGCATATTAAAGTGGATGCTTTAATAGAAGAAAATCAACAGTTGAAAGCAAAATTGAATAAAAAGTAAAAAAATGTTGGGATTTAGCAAATATATAACAGTTTTTTAGCATTTATTTTTGCTAAAAGCCCTGCTCTAGTATTGCGTTTTCCCCTAAAGCATTGCTATAAAGGCGTCATGGCCTTTTAAACTATAGCCTTGGACCTTAAACAAACGATATTAAGAGGATGTTTTATTCATGAATAAATCAGAATTAATCGATGCAATTGCTGAAAAAGGGGGAGTATCTAAGACTGATGCAGGCAAGGCACTCGATGCGACAATTGCGTCAATTACTGAAGCACTTAAAAAAGGTGACACAGTAACTTTAGTTGGTTTTGGTACTTTCAGCGTTAAAGAACGTGCTGCACGTACTGGTCGTAACCCTAAAACTGGTGAAGAGCTTCAAATTAAAGCAACAAAAGTACCTAGCTTTAAAGCTGGTAAAGGTCTTAAAGATTCAGTAGCTTAATCTTTTAAGATGAATAAACGCGCCAATATAGGCGCGTTTTTTATTAAATATCTGAATTGACCAATATTGCTCATTCATTGATTGTGGTTTTTCAGTTAAAATTCTCCTCGAAATAAAATATTGGAATACTTATGGAATCGTTTCGTACAGTCATTAAGGGTTGGCTCGGCAAAGTCCTTCTAATTTTGTTTTTGACCCCTTTAGCACTTGTAGGTATTGAAGGATATTTTAATAGGGGAAACAAGGCTGATGTTGCAAAAACAGTAAACGGCCAAGAAATATCTAAAAAAGACCTTGAAACTTTAACTCAGTCTTACAAAGAACAATATTTAGCTGCTGTTAAAGGGGATGAAAGTTTACTTAATTTACCTGTTATTCAGGCTAAGGCACTCGATATTTTGGTGTCACGTAATCTATTAATACAGCAAGCAGAAAAATTAGGTATCTCTTTGAGTGATGCTCAAATTGAGCAAATGTTAGCTCAGCAGCCTAGTTTGCAAGAGAATGGTCAATTCTCACAAAAACTCTATGAAAATTACTTACGTTCTATTGGCATGACGAGTCAGGGTTTAATAGCAAGCCTACGTCAAGATCATGCTTTGAAAATGTTAACGTCAACCTTTGCTGATTACTCTTTAGTAAGCAAAGTTGATTTAATGCAAATTGCGAATTTGCAAACTGAACAACGTACGTTACATTTAGCTAGTATTAAATTAGATGCTTACAAAACAGGTTTAACTGCATCTAATCAAGAAGCTACAGATTACTATAACAAGCATCAAAATGAATTTAAGCAACAGGCTTCGGTTGATGTTGATTATGTTGTCTTATCTCCATCAATGATGGCTAAACCAGCGCCTGCAACTGAAGCTGAACTTCAGCAAGCTTATGCAAAGTTTGTTGAAACTCAGAAAAAAGATGCTAAACGAACTGTAAAGCATATTTTAATTACTACTGATGCTCGTGATGATGCAGCTGCTCAAAAACTTGCAAAAGAAGTTTATGCGAAAATTCAGGGTGGTCTTTCGTTTGCACAAGCTGCATCGCAGTTCTCTGAAGATCCTAGTTCAAAAGCAAAAGGTGGTTTAGTTGAAGCATATGCTCCAGGCGTTTTCTCGGATGCATTTGATAAAACTGTTTTAAGTTTGAAAAATGGACAAGTTTCGCAACCAGTAAAAACACAATATGGTTATCATATTATTGAAGCAGAAACTCAAGCTAACCAAATCCCTTCATTTGAAGCTGAGAAAGCGCGTTTAACGGCTGAGGTTGAAAAGAATAAAGTTGCTACTGTTTATTCAGATGCCGTAAACAGTTTGAATGAAACAATTGTTGGTAATGATTCTTTAGAAGCTGTTGTACAAGAAGTAAAAGGTGCAAAAGTTGAATCATTGAATGGTGTAACTTTAGCAACTCAAAACCCATATTTAAGTGATCCAAGTGTCAAAATTAAGTTATTTAATGATGATGTGAAAAATGGTGACCGTAATGCATCATCTAATATTCAATTAGCAAATGGTGATACGGTATGGGTTAAAGTACGTGATTACCACGCAGCTGGTGTAAAACCATTAGCGCAAGCGATGAATGAAGCAAAAGCCAAAGTTATCGATGCAAAAGCGCGTAAAGCAGCCCAAGCAAAAATTGCTACCATGTTGACTGAGTTTAAAACTCAACCAGCAGAACAAGTAGTTGCTAAAAATAAAGTCGCATTTGAATCAGCAGGCGTATTTAGTCGTTCACAGGGTTTAAAGCGTGAAATTGAACGTGCAGCATTTAGTTTAGCTACCCCTAAACCGGGTATGTGGTCTGTTACAACAGCAAACTTACCAAATGAGCTGGTAGTCGTTGCAGTTTCAAATGTAAATTCATCAGCCGCTAATGCTATTCCTGCTGATCAATTACAACAGCTAAAACAACTTTATCGTCAATCTCGTGGTCAACAAATATTGGAAGATTACAGCCAATATTTAAAATCACATGCAAAAATTAAATAATAATTTGATCAATTAAAAAAAGCGCTTCGGCGCTTTTTTTTATTTTCTATTAATCGAGATGATGTTCGATATATTGCTGTCGATATTGTTTAGGTGATAAGTCAAAAATTCTTTTAAAGGCCTGACTAAAAGCAGTCTCGGATGAATAGCCGACTTTGTTTGATATTTGCTGAATTGAAAAATTACTTGTGCGTAAGTACTGACTTGCTAAACGAAAACGGTAATGTTGCAAATAAGTTAGAGGTGGTTCCCCAATAATACTATTAAATAGATTTGCAAATTTTGAACGTGACATACAACATTGTTCTGCTAATGACTCAACTGTCCAAGCGACTTCTGGTTGGCTATGAATAGCGGATAGGGCATTACTTAATTCAGGATGGGTTAACGCACTTAGCCAGTTTTGTTGATCAGTCATTTGTTGAACGTGATCACGGATGCACTCAATGAGAAGAATACTGACTAAATGATCAATAATTTTGTCATGACCTGGCCTGATTTTTTGAGTTTCAATTGCTAAGAAATAAAGCCCAATTTGTAGCCATTCGGGTGGGTTGGTTTGATTTTCGTGCTGAATATGCATGATCGAAGGCAATGCATTAATCAAAGGTCCTGCCATATGAGTATCAATCTGACAGCGCAAACACAGCAATAAGGTTTTATCTTGAGAGGAGGTGCCAAATTCAATCGCATCTTGTCTATGACCGTTAAAAAACGAAGTAATATCTAGTGAATCTACTAGTTTATTCGCTGTTGATTTTGAGTCAGTGGCATTATGTGCTTTTCCAGAAGGAATTAAAATAATATCACCAGCTGTCGCAATTATTTTTTCTGACGCATTAAGTTGAATATATACTGAACCAGTTAAAACAATATACGCAAGTAAAGCAGATTGATCTTGTGTTTTAAAAGCCCATTCTCCTTGAGCTTTTAAATAGATGTATTCAGACTTATTAAGGTGAATATCATCAAAAAACTTACTTAGTGCATCCATGTTTATATGATCAATCATTATTTTATTAAAATTATAGTGAGCTATAAGAATAGATCAACATGTGTTTTTAGGACAAAAAAGTGGAAGAAAATGCCAAAGACTTTGAAATAGGTTTTTTGGACGGTTACTACTGTTAAGTAATTAGTATTTCTTTAACTATATAGATATATAGAAAAAGGAAATATGACTATGAATGCACCAGTAAATGTTCAACAAGAACTTATGCCAGTGCCAGCGTCTATGCGTGAGATAGATCGTAAGCGCTATTTATGGATGATTAGTCCAGCTCTACCTGTAATTGGTTTAGGTATTTTAGCTGGTTACCATTTTGGTCCACGCCCATTAAAAAAAGTTTTCGCTTTAGGTGGTCCACTTTTATTACATGTTGTGATCCCTGCAATTGATACTGTTATTGGGAAGGATGCACGTAATCCGACTGATGAAGAAATTAAGCTTTTAGAAAAAGATCCATATTATTCACGTCTTGTGAAGAGTTTTATTCCACTGCAATATGCTGCAAATGTTTATGCATGTTATTTAACAAGCCGTAAAACCACGTCATTCATTGATAAAATTTTGCTCGGTGTTTCAATGGGTGCAATTAATGGTATTGCAATTAATACAGCCCATGAATTAAGCCATAAGCATGATCGTATTGATCATATTTTATCTCATCTTGCTTTGGTTCCTACAGGTTATAACCATTTCCGTATCGAACATCCTTATGGACACCATAAACGTGCAGCAACTCCTGAAGATCCGGCTTCTTCACGTATGGGCGAAACATTTTATGAGTTCTGGCCACGTACAGTTGTAGGTTCTTTTAAGTCTGCAATTGAAATTGAGAAGAATCGTTTAAAACGTAAAGGAAAAGAGTTCTGGTCAGCAGATAATGAATTATTACAAGGCTGGGGAATGAGTGCTGCTTTTCATGCCTCTATGGTTGGAATTTTTGGTAAAAGTACAATTCCATATTTAGCGACACAAGCATTTTATGGCATTAGTCTTTTTGAAATTATTAACTATATTGAACATTATGGTTTATTACGTCAGAAAAAAGAAAATGGTCAATATGAGCGCACAATGCCAGAGCATAGCTGGAACAACAATAACGTAGTAACAAACTTATTTCTGTACCAGTTGCAGCGTCACTCAGATCATCATGCTTATCCGACTCGTCCATTCCAAGCATTACGTCATTTTGATGAGGCACCAGAATTACCAAGTGGTTATGCAAGTATGTTATTACCTGCGTTAATTCCTTCGTTGTGGTTCAAAATAATGGATAAGCGAGTTTTTGATCACTATAAAGGTGATTTGAATAAAGCGAATATTTCACCAAAAAGACGTGCAAAAATCTTCAAAAAATTTGGTGCAGTAGATCAATCATTAGAAACATAAAAGTTGAATAAATAATATATATTCCTGAAATACCAAACCCTCTAATCATGTGATTAGAGGGTTTTTATTTTGCCTATAGATGGTAGTACTAAGCAGCAAGGGAATTTAAACTCGCTTGCGATGCTCTTATTTTAATTCACTTGAAGATTTACCAAGCTCACGACGCGCAATAATTAATTGTTGAATTTGCTGAGTACCTTCAAAAATATCAAGAATTTTTGAATCACGTGCCCATTTCTCAAGTAGTTCGTCTTCGTTATAGCCAACACTTGCTGCTAACTCGACACATTTTAAAGTGATCTCGTTACCAACACGACCTGCTTTTGCTTTTGCAATAGAAGCTTCTTTAGAGTTTGGCTTTTTGTTATCAGCCATCCATGTTGCTTTTAACATGAGCAGACGAGCAGCTTCCCATTCAGCCTCCATGCGGTAGATTTGTGCTGCAAGGTTAGAAGCATGCAGATAGGGAGTCGAGTAGTCAGGATCAAGCTGATCTTTAAAAATCTCTTTAATACGCTCTAGTGAAGCTTTCGCACAACCGATTGCCATTGCTGCAACTAGAGGGCGTGTATTGTCAAAAGTTTCCATTACTCCGGCGAAACCTTTAGCAACATCCACTTCGGCATTACCCAAAAGGTTCTCTGCTGGTACACGGCAGTCAATAAAACTGATGACTGCTGTGTCTGATGCTTTAATTCCTAATTTATGTTCGAGACGTTCGACCTTCATGCCAGGCGTATCTTTGGGTACCACAAATGATTTAATAGCTGCACGGCCAAGTTTGCGATCAAGTGTGGCCCAAACAACGACAGAGTCTGCTCGTTCACCTGAGGTCACAAAAATCTTTTCACCATTTAGAATGTAGTCATTGCCATCTTTGGTTGCTGTGGTACGGATAGCGGCAGAGTCGGAGCCACAACCCGGTTCGGTGATGGCCATTGCTGCCCATGTTCCTTTGAACCGTTCTAATTGCTCATCATTTGCGACAGCAGCAATTGCTGAGTTTCCAAGGCCCTGACGAGGCATACTCAGTAATAAGCCTGTATCGCCATAACACATCTCAATAATTCCAAGAGCGGTCGACATGTTGGTTCCATTGCGAATACCTTCATTGTCGGTATCACCGCGCTTTCCAGCACCCGCAGCACCAGCATTAATTCCTTCACCACCTTCATTCATGCCATCGATGAGAGAGGCGAGCATATCAAGTTCTTTTGGATATGCATGTTCAGCTTTATCATATTTGCGAGAAATAGGGCGTAATACATTGATCGCAACATCATGTGCTTGATCAATCATCATTTTGAATTTTTTAGGATTTTGTAAATTCATTAAAGTATCCTCTGATTGATCTTTTAAGCATGTAAGCCAGATTGTAAAATTGCAGTAGCCCGTAAATCGCGGTACCAACGTTCAACAGGATGTTCTTTTGTGAAACCATGTCCACCAAGAATTTGCACACCGTCTGTGCCAATTTTCATGGATTTTTCAGCACAAAGTAGATGGGCTAAGTAAGCTTCGCGGTGAAATGGCTTGCCTGACTCTGCAAGGCTTGCTGCATTTAAAATCAACATACGCATTGCATCAATTTCAATTGCCATATCTGCAATCATGAAAGCGACACTTTGACGATGTGAAATAGGTTCACCGAACGCGGTTCGTTCATTGGCATATTTAATACAGTAAGCTTTTACAGCTTCACATGTACCTACAGCCATTGCACACCACACTAAGTTGCCTAAATCTACAAAGGCTGTGTAATCAAAATCTGTTGCACCTAAACGTAGAGCAGGAGTGTGATTAAAGCGAAGAGTTGCTGTTTCTGTCGCTTTAAGACCCATGGCCGGAGTGTTTTTTATTGAAATTGTTTCATTACACTGCACGACGAATACGTCTGGCTTGCCGTTAAAGTCTGCACTTACTAAAAATACATCAGCTAAATCGCCTAAAATCACTAATGTTTTTTCACCATCAATAAAAAACTGATCATTTTCAAGTGATGCTTTTGTTTTTAAAACATAAGGGTTAAATGCTGGAGTTGTTTCTTGAACAGCAAAAGTTGCTGTAATGTCTGAGTCTTCTGCAAAACATGGTAGGTACATCGACTGAACTTCAGCAGAACCCCAACGTGTGATTGCATTAATAACGCTAAATGTACTGAGTAATCCTGCTGTAAGGCTGAAATCACCTTCAGCTAGTTTTTCAGCAATTAACAAGTTACTAACGATATTTTGTTCGGCCGCTACTCCACCGAGTGCTTCTGGAAGTGCATAGTAGTTAAGTCCTAAATCTTCAACATATTGCCAAAGACTTTCAGGAAACTGAGCTTCCTGATCGGCATCATGAGCTAACCCCAATAAAACCTCTTGAGCAAATTGAGACATTGCTTCAGAAGTCATTTGTTGTTCTTCGGTTAGACTTAAATCAAATAAATTTTTTTGTTGGCGAGGTAAACGTTGTTGAGAGATTTGCTTGGGCTTAAACGCTTTTTGAGTCTGCGTTAATGCTCTAAAGCCAGCTTTTGAACCTTGATAAAGAGATTTTTCAACAAATTTACGCAACTTGAGTTGATCAAGTACATCGCTTCCAGCCAATCTGGTGATCAGCGATAAACCCAAACCCTGAGCTTTATTGATCATACTTGTCATGATTATGGTGTCCTAACACATTGTTATTGTTTTATGCTGACACGCCTTATATTAAAAAACTATGTCGTTACTGACATTCGAAAAATGAGTAGATAAATGGTAAATACAAAATAATAAAATTATAAGTTTTTGATTTTATTTATTTAAAGTGAATTTAATATCGGGGGAGTCGAGAAGGATTGACTAGAATGACATGGAATCATTCTAGTCATTCATTAAATTAAGCAAAGTTACGAATCATACGTCGCACATTGGTTTTTGCATCAATAACCGTCATAAATGTGTAGGCTCCAATGAATTTACGGCTAATAAACATAAACTCTTTTGGCGGAACTGAAAAATAACGTGAAGCCATTGATTTACTAGCTTGTTGCATAACACGGCTATGAAGCTGGCTTTTCTTCCAGTCATAACGTTCGTGTTCATCCATAAGACCAGCGGGCATATCTGGGTTATTTGCAGGAGTACTGAATGCTTCTGTTGCAAGTAAAAAGACATCAGCCATACCTGGTTTAATACTTTCAGGCATCGCATCAAAGAACTCGTAACCAGTCATGGCTTTGACCATTGCATCTTTATTATGTTGATAACCTGCCTGAATGAGTTGACGGGCAACTGATAGCAAGTGTTCATCAAACTGGCGAATAGCACCAAAATCTAATAATACAATTTTGTCTTGAATGTCTTGGCCATTACCTAAACGAACAAGGTAATTACCAAAGTTAGGGTCAGTTTGCATTTCACCCCATTCAAAAATTTCACGAACCGCAATCTCTAATGACGCTTCACCGAGTTGATTACGACGTTCTTGAGGTAATGACAACATCACAGGGCTATTAATTGGCACACCACGTTCAAAAGTCATGCAGAGCACTTGATTTGTGCAATATTCATCTACAATTGTAGGAACAATATAGCGCTCATCATCTTTTAAGCGTTCACCAAAGCGACGAGTAGTGGCAGCTTCAACATCATAGTCAACTTCACGATGCATCATTTCACGTACTTCATCAAACCACTGATCAAATTCACGGGTTTGTGGAACCATACGCGTCAGTTTAAGCATGTTTTTAAACAAGCTCATATCGGAGTCAATAGCATTTGCAACGCCCGGATATTGAATCTTTAAAACTAACTCTAAACCATCTGATTTACGCGTTGCACGGTGTACTTGTGCGAGAGAGGCCGTACCAATTGGCTCATGATCAATTGTTAAATCATTTAATTTAGCGCCCAATTGCTCTTGAAGGTGCGGCTTAATTGCAGGCCAATCTAAAGCAACTGTCTGGTTATTTAAGGTGTTTAGTGCTTGTGTAATTTCTTCAGGTAAAAAATGCTCACCATAAAGGGCCATCATTTGGCCAATCTTAACAATAGAACCCTTAAGTTTACCTATTTCAGAAACCAGATAATTAGCTTGCTCGCTCATCGCTTTTTTGCGTTTCTTTTCTTTTTCTTCCTCATTAGAAAATAAAGAAGAGGCGCTTGCAGTTGCCCAACGTGTTCCTGCAAGTAAAGAAGCTTTCGCGATTGATAAGCGTCGATCCATGGAAGAAGTTTTTAAACTCTTAAGCTTATCTTTCTGATTTGACATGAAAATAGAATCCTATGCGCATCATGCAGCCAAACGCTGGTGATCTAAAATTGTAACGAATATTACATGTTTTGAGCGTATTAAAATAGTTCTCTCAGACTGAATGATCAGTCGAAATGGCTATCTTTATTTCATTAACTTTAAAATAGCCTAAGCAATTTTAAAATTTAAGAAACTTACAGCGTTCAGGTGAGTAAAACTAGGGTAAAAACGGATCTTTCACAAAAACTTAAATTACATTTTAAATTGGATCTTCAATTCAGACTTCTGCATTAAGTGAAGGCGATTGGACTGAATATGCTGTAATAACATTTGTTTGACTGAATCATGCATAAAACCAAGTGCATGAGCTTTTACAATAATAATGCTGGGTAAGGTATAGAAAAAATACTTAACATCCTCGAGTGTTGCGTTATTAAAGATGCCTTGTTCAATTAACGTCTGCTGTAAAAACTGCTTTTCATTTAAGACATAATCTGAAGATTCATCCCAAAAACGGTGACGCATAGCCATCAGATTGTTGTGTTTATAACTCATAAAATTGTCAGCTCAGACTTAAATCTAAATAAAATATATGGAGTCGAGCCATGAATATCAAGTTGAGATTATTTTTTATTCAGTTGCTGTTTGATTTTTTATGTAATTCTTGTAAATAGCCTAAGCAAATTTAAAAATTTTTTAGAAAAAACTATAATCCAAATAATTTCATCTATAACACTACTTATTATGACTCCTGCATGTAGACTGTTAAAAAGCAATAAAATTGAATTTTCAATCCATGAATATGAGCATGATTCAAATGCTAAAAGTTTTGGATTAGAAGCAGCAGAAAAACTAAATTTAGATGTAAGGGAGGTATTCAAAACATTGATGGTTAGCGATGATAAGAATTTTTTTGTTGCAGTATTGCCAGTTAATCATCAATTAAATTTAAAAAAAGTGGCTACGGCGTTTGGCTGTAAAAAATTGCAAATGGCCAATCCAAAAGACGCTGAACGTTTAACGGGGTATTTGGTCGGAGGGATTAGTCCTTTAGGTCAGAAGAAACGCTTAAAAACCGTTATTGATGCATCTGCACAAGAATTCAGCAAAATCTATGTGAGTGGAGGAAAACGGGGACTAGATATTGGCTTAAACCCGAAAGATCTAGCACAACTCTTAAATGCTCAATTTGTTGATGTACTTGATGAGTAATATAAATCTTTTTCTTATCTCATTAAATTAACTAATTTTAAGATAGGTAGTATTAAATCAAGTTCTTTTAATAAAAACAATTCTCATTATTATTTATATTTAGTATTATGCCGAACCTTATAACTATCTAATAACTTTTGGGTTTGGAGAAAGGGAAAATGAATCAATACAAAAAGGTTGGGGCTAACTCAAATCATCTGATGTGTGCTGAATCACAGTATTTTAAATTAAAACCTTGTTGTATTGCTCTAGCAGCAGTATTTGCGCAGCAGGTTTATGCAAATACAAATATTGAAAAGGAAATCCTTAATAATCAACCGACACAAAAGCCTGTAGCTCAATTGCAAAAAATTATAGTGACGGCGACAAGGACGCCCAAAAATATTGCTGAAATTGCAGGCACAGTTCAAACGATTGAAAAGCAGCAAATTGAACAACAGGCAACTGCGGGACGAAAAATTGCCGATATTCTGGCTCAGTTGGTTCCATCACTCGGGGTGAGTAGTGGAACGACTACCAACTATGGGCAAACAATGCGTGGTCGTGATGTCATGATTATGATTGACGGCGTATCGCAAAATGGCTCACGCGATGTGGCTCGGCAGCTAAATAGTATTAGTCCAGGCATGATTGAACGTATTGAAGTTCTTTCAGGAGCTACAAGTATTTATGGATCAGGTTCTACCGGCGGGATTATTAATATTATTACGAAACGTGCTGATTCTACTAAACCAGTAAGTTTTGAAACTAAACTTGGTATTACGTCTTCCGATACATTTCGAAGTGATAGTCTTGCTTATGAAATTGGCCAATCTATTTCATTTAATAAAGATAATGTAAATGGTTTCTTAGGGACTAATTTCACTAGTCGCGGATCTCAGTTCAATAGCCATGGTGATCGTATTGCTATAGCACCTATGCAAGGTAGCCGTCCTGATACTGATACAATTGATGTTAATAGTCGTATAAATATAGATTTAACTGATAACCAATCACTAAGTTTGGGTGCACAGTATTATAAGGATGAACAAGATACGAATTATGGTCCTGATTATGGAAAAAATTATATTTATGGAGGAGCGCCTAACTCATATATTGGGAAGAAGGGTTTAGAAATATCTAATCAGCCTTTTACAGAGCGCTATGCATTCAACACTCAATACCAAAATAAAGATATTTTAGGTCAGGTCTTAAATTTAGAAGGATATTACCGTAAAGAAGATGCTCGTTTCTTTCCAGTCTTTTTAGGAGGGGAAGGTACAGAAGCAAAGCAATCTCAATCTGAAATCGAAGTGGCTGGTCTGCGTTCAACAGTACAAAGTGATTTAAATATTATGAATCGTGATCTTAATCTAACTTATGGTTTAGATTATGAACATGAAAAAGATCATCAATATTATGAGCATTTCACAGCATTTAATACAGGTTTGACCTATAAACCTACAGGTAAAACTTCAGATGCCGGTCCAAATACAACAATTCAAAGTGCTGGCATTTTTATACAAGGTGATTACGCTTTAACAGACCGTATGAATGTCCAGGCTGGTACTCGTTACCAATATATCAAAGCTGAAACAGAACAGTACTCGACTAAAAATGGCATACAGCCAAGCGGATCTGTAAATGACGATGCTGTTTTATTCAATTTGGGAGCGATATATAAATTAACAGATGAGCAGCAAATATTTGCTAATTTCTCTCAAGGTTTTAGTTTTCCAGATGTACAACGGATGATGCGTGATGCATTTAATATCTCAACAGCGAATATCCAACCTATTAGTGTAAACAGCTATGAACTAGGCTGGCGTTTACAAGGGGAGCAAAGCCTAAATCTAGGTATAACGGGTTTCTATAATACCTCAGATAAAGTTGTTCAATTCTACAAGAACAGTAATAAAGAAACTGTTGCTGAGGTTATGGACAAAGACCAACGTGTATATGGTGCTGAACTAACGGCGACCTACCCATTTATGGAAGAGTTTAAAGTTGGGGGAACACTGGGTTATACGCGTGGTCAATATAAAGATACGGATGGTAAATGGAAAGAGTTGAATGCTTTTCAAGTTTCACCAATCAAAGGTACTGTTTTTGCCGAGTGGAACAGTGATGAAGGATATGGTGCTCGTATGCAAATTCTTGCTATAAAAGGTACAAATGAAGCAGTAAAAGATGGTTCACTTTCAGCTGTAAAAATTAAAGGCTATAGCACGATGGATGTTTTGGCTCATTTTCCAGCTTGGAAAGGACGTATAGATTTTGGTGTATATAATGTTTGGAATAGAGACTATCGAACTGTCTATAGTCAACAAGCAGAAAAAGTATATGGTCTTGTAGAAAGTATACCAGCTGAAGGACGTACTTACGGCCTCAGCTATACATTTAATTATTAATATGAAGTGAGATAGGGAATATCTATAAATCATAGGTATTCCTTAATAAATTAAAAAAAATAATAAAATAAACTTGCATTATTAAATGCAAATGATTATCATTATCTATATTGGAAGTTGAGAAACGTTCTAGTAATTAAGATTAACGTCTACTACTGTAATGCTGGGTTTTAGGCGATTTAAAGTTATACCAGAGACTCCAATAACAATGATGTTGAAAAAGATGAGTTGATTTCTGGTATGTGAGCGCCTGCAGGATATTATAAAAATAGGCAGGTTCAACTAGCGGTAAATGGAACAAAGAAAAATAAACATTATCAGCGCAACAAAAAGAACTAATCAAAAGCAGTAGGCGAGGATGGCCTGCTGCTTTTGTAGTTAAAGTTAATTTCATAGTTATTTATACATTTCAACTATTTTGGATATTTAACTCTACACAGTAACAGATCGATTATATTTTTGATCAAAAAATAACCACTAATGTTTCATTTATTAACATCCTGCCTTTTTAGCCGTTTTTTTGTATACCCTGAATAAAACATGATCAAAAAAAGAGGTAAAAACGTGCTTATTTTTCATGGAAAACCTGTTCACGGAGCTATCTTTGATATGGATGGGACAATGTTTGACACTGAGCGATTGCGGTTTCAAACATTGCAACAGGCATCTCAAGAACTCATTGGACAGGAGTTTTCACACGAATATTTAATGCAATGTTTAGGTTTAAGTGCAACTACTGCTGAGCAATTGGCTCAACGGTTATATGGGGTAAATGTTCCATATAAGGAAATTCGAAAACGTGCCGATGAGATGGAACTAGAACATATTCGAAAACACGGCGTGCCTATTAAAAAAGGTTTGGTTCAAGTTCTAGAGCGTTTAAGAAAATCTGGTTTAAGAATGGCTGTGGCTACTTCAAGCCGTAGAGCAATTGCCGAAGAATATTTAATTAATGCAAATGTTTATAAATTTTTTGATGTCATTACTTGTGGGGATGAAGTAGAACAAGGGAAGCCACATCCAGAAATCTTTTTAAAAGCGGCTAGTCAACTTCATTTAGACGCTAACCAATGTTTAATGTTTGAAGATTCGGAAAATGGTTTAACTTCAGCCCACACATCGAAAGGTTTAACGATTTTATTAAAAGATATTAAAGAACCAAATGATGAAATGCTGGAAAAAGCGCATTTTTATTATGACCAGATGTATGACTTTTTAACTGATCTTGACCAATTTATTCCTGTTATGGATATGCCAGAGATACAGGAACCTTTTCCGCAAAGTCTGAATCAGCTTACTGTTGGAATACATGGTTTCGGTGCTATTGGCGGTGGTTATATAGCGCAGATCTTGTCGCATTGGGATGGTTATACGAAACCAAAACGTATAATTGCGTCAACACGAAATAGTCTTTTCCGCGAAGCTGTAAATGCGTTTGGAACCTATAGTATTCGCTATGGGCAATTTTCTTATGATGAACGTATTGAGAATATGACCATTGTTGATTCTGAAAATGAACAACAAATGTTGGAGATGTATACCCATTCAAGTTTGATCGCACTTTGTTTACCCGAACAGGCCATCGAAGTTGAGGCAAAAATAATTGCAAAAGGGTTATATGCGCGTTTTAATTCGCAACTTGAAACATGTATAGAACCGTTAACCTTTCTAATTATTTTAAATAAGGTTGGTGCGAAATATTTGGTTATGAAGCATCTTAAAGAAGCTCTACTAGAGTTAACCAACGATGAAGATGTAACCGAGCATATTTTAAAAGAGCATTACTTTTGCGACACCGTAGTTAATCGCATGGTTTCAAAACTTTCTAATCAGAATTTATATCGTCAACTTCGTATTAAACATAATTTTCTTGAACAGCATTTAGAAGATGTGGAGCAAGAAGACCAAATTGAAATTGAAGACTGTAATAAACTGAATCAAGATAAACTAAATCAGGCTTCTATCTATGTTGATAACATGCGCCGTAATTTCCAGCCGGGACATATCTTACAAAGCATGGATTTAATCTTGTTCCATAGTGAAACTGATATGCCAATCTATGTAGAGAAAGGCAGTCCTTTACTTGAAAAGTTGCGTCAGGTGGTATTGGTTGACCAAATTACTGACATTCAACTCATTAAAAATCGTTTATGGAATGGTGTACATGCGATGCTTGCTTGGTATGCATCTTTAATGGGTTATGAATCTATTGGTGTTGCCATGGGTGATCATTTAGTTAAAGCATTTGCAGAGAACTTAATTGCAGAAGTGAAGCAGGGACTTGCTATTGTATTACCTAACTATGCAAAAGATCTGGATCGAATGTCACAAAGTTTTCTAGACTCATGTGAATATGCATTTAAAGATCCTTGTCAACGCGTAGCTAGAGATCCACTACGCAAACTCACTCATAATGAACGTGTCATGGCATCAATTGCTGTGAATATTTGTCATGATTTGCCTTATAAAAATTTATTAAAAGGTGCTGCTTTAGGTTATGCCTATGCGATTCAATTTTTAGAAATTGAAGAGACTAAAGCTGTTGAACATCTGCAGCAACAAATTCAGAACCTAGACTTGAGTACAACTCAAAGAAGACAGCTTGAAGCTGAATTGGTTCAACTTATCCAATATTTGTTTTCTGAACAAGGTAAACAACCTTTGGACATTAAGCTGAACAATACCAAAACTACATCAAATCAATATGTTTGAGTTTGCTTATTGAATTAACCTCAACAATTGAAAGACAAACATGTTTTAATACAAAATTTGAATAATTTTGAATTAAAACTGTGCTGTTAAAACCCTCCACACTCATGGTGCCAACACCTATACGGGATTATCCCGAATGGCACCTTGGGCGTCAAAATTACGCATTGTGGTATCTAGAAATTAATGATCAGAAATTAGTTCATTATCTAGATCAATTGCGTGCGCATTTTTCAGAATTCTTATTAGAACCCAATAGTCGTCAATATCATATCACACTGTTTATATGTGGATTTTTAGACCACGAAACCAGAGTTTATAGTGATGACTTTAGTTTGAGTGAATTTGAGCAGCAAAGAGAAATCTTAAAAAAAGAAGATTTTGCTCCGTTTCATTTAAAAATTGGTTCAATCGATAGCTTTAGTAGTGCTCTATTTGTAGAAATAGGAGACACTGAAAATATCTTATTTCAGATACGCCAAAAGTTAGGTTTAGTTTCTAATGAAATTGCGGCTTTAGATTATTGCCCACACATCACTTTGGGGTTGTATAAAACAGACTATAGTAGTGATTTGATTTTACAAAAAATTTCTGAATTACCTGTACAATATAAACAGGCTGAATTTGACCTTAAAGTTGAGCATTTAACATTTGGTTATTATCAAGCTCAAACTTTACAAGGTAAGTTATATCCGTATCAGCATTTGTTTTTAGGTGATGCATGTTGCAACTGATTTTGGGTGGAGCCCGTTCTGGCAAAAGCCGACTGGCTGAACAAACGGCAATAGACAGGCAATTAGCTGTCACTTATGTTGCAACGGCGCAAGCGCTAGATTCTGAAATGCAAAGTCGAATAACCCATCATCAAAATCAGCGTCCTTCTCACTGGTCCTTGGTTGAAGAACCTTTATATTTAGCAAAGATTCTGCAAAAAATTGATCGACCTAATCAAATTATTCTTGTGGATTGTTTAACACTTTGGCTAACCAATTTGTTACTTTTAGAAGATCAAAATGTTCAGAAATTTGAATGTGAGCAGCTGTTAAAAATTTTACCCACGCTTCAGTCAGAAATTATTTTAGTAAGTAATGAAACTGGTCTTGGTGTTGTACCACTCGGTGAGATCAGTCGTCGGTTTGTCGATGAAGCAGGCAGACTACATCAAGCTCTAGGGCAAATTGCAGATAAGGTTGTGTTTTGTGTGGCTGGTTTTCCAATGATTTTAAAAGGTGAGAAATAAAATGAACTGGTGGTTACAATCTGTACAGCAACCTGATGTGGACGCAAAACAACAAGCTGAGCAACACCAGCTTCAACTGACCAAACCTACAGGTGCTTTAGGTGATCTAGAACTGATAGCAGTAAAACTTGCTAGTTTGCAATCAAATGCGCATCCACACATTAACCATCCATGGATTACAGTTTTTGCTGGCGATCATGGCGTGGTTGAAGAAAATATCTCTGCATATCCTCAAGCCGTTACCCGTCAAATGTTACAAAACTTCACGACTGGTGGTGCAGCAATTAGTGTCATTGCCAAATATCATCAAGCTCATTTACAAGTGATTGATTGCGGTACAGTTGGTGAAGCATATGAATATGCAGGGGTTGAACGTCATTGTATTCGTGCCGGCACAGCAAATTTTGCCAAACAAGCTGCAATGAATGCTGAAGAGTGCCGTGCTGCCTTAGAGTTAGGTAAAAACAGTGTAGACACGGCCAAATCTAAAGGTGCAGATATTTATATTGCGGGTGAAATGGGAATTGGAAATACCTGTTCTGCTTCTGCCTTAGCATGTCTTTTATTAAATGATACTGCCGAGCAATTAACTGGAGTTGGTACAGGAATTGGTGCCGATCAGTTAAGACATAAAATTGAAGTGATTGAAAAGGCAATTGAACTTCACCATAAACATGTCGTCGGTGATGTCTTCAAAACATTATGCGCCGTAGGTGGTTTGGAAATTGCGGCAATTACAGGTGCTTATATCCACTGTGCGCAGGTGGGCTTACCTATCATTGTGGATGGTTTTATTAGTTCGGTCGCTGCTTTATGCGCAGTACGAATGAATTCTAAAGTGCGTGACTGGATGCTTTTTGGCCATCAATCGGCAGAATATGGCCACCAACGTATTTTACAAGAACTCAATGCTGAGCCGATTTTAAAAATGAATTTACGTTTAGGTGAAGGTAGTGGTGCTGGCGCTGCTTTGGCATTGGTTAAAATGGCATGTGTATTACACAACCAGATGGCTACATTTGCCGAAGCTGCTGTTAGCGGGGATAAAATTGGGTAAATTTAGAATTGATTTGCTCAGACATGGCGAAAGTCAATATAGCCATACTTTACGTGGACATTTAGATGATGAGTTAACAGCAAAAGGTTGGCAGCAAATGCAGTCAACCATTGAGCAAGTGGCTAATCAGCCATGGGATGTCATTATAAGTTCATCATTAAAGCGTTGTGCTTGTTTTGCTGAGCAACTTGCGAAGACAACTCAGCTGCCTTTACTTCTAAATCATGACTTAAAGGAAATGTATTTTGGTGATTGGGAAGGCGTCTCAACTCAGCAAATTTATGAAACTTCACCCGAATTACTTGCAAATTTTTGGCAAAAACCTAGTCAATATTGTCCACCTCGCGCAGAAACATTAAACCAGTTTCAAATAAGGGTCCTTAAAGGCTTTCAAGATTTGCTGAAGCATATGCAAAAGCAAAACTTACAGCATGCACTGGTTATAACTCATGGCGGTGTAATTAAGCTATTGGCTTGCTTAGCCAGACAACAGCCTCTAGATGACTTACTTAAAATGCCGGCAGAACTTGGGAAATTATATTCTCTTGAATTTTCTGAAACAGATGGTCAATTAACTTTTATATTAAGATAGTAGTTTTATATTTTTATACACTTGTAAGTTATTATTTTTACAATATTATTTTAGCCTGTGTAATAGAACTGTCATTGCTAAAAACTAAGCTATTGGCATTTCTTATAACCACTCATCTGACTTATGAATATTTTATTTAAAACGACTGTGCTCGCCGCATCACTATTACTCGTTGCGTGTAACGATAATGATGATCAAGAAGCTCAAACTGCACCATCCACAAACCAATCAAAATATTATCAAACAAAAACGCCTTACCAACCGCAACAAGAAATAAAAAACTATGAACAAACACCGAATGGATTCCAGCCAGTTTTTACAGAGCTAGTGGCACGTCACGGTTCAAGAGGTCTCTCAAGTCTGAAATATGATTTGGCACTTTATAATTTATGGAAACAGGCAAAAGCAGAAAATGCCTTAACACCATTAGGTGAGCAATTAGATGCTGATTTAGAAGCCATGATGAAGGCAAATATCTTATTAGGTTATGGCGTGGAAGGGATCCGCCAGTACGGTTATGGAAATGAAACCATGACTGGTATCTTAGAACACCGTGGCATTGCAGATCGTTTATTACAACGCTTACCAACTCTTTTAAATTCCCAAGCCTCTATATTGGTACAAAGTTCTGGGGTGGATCGTGCGGTAGATAGTGCTAAATTTTTCACTGCTGAACTTATAAAACAACAACCGCAACTGAAAGATAAAATTGTTCCATTGTCTTATACCAATTTATCAAGTGAAAGCGGGCCGAGTGTTGAAGATGGCGGCGTTGATCGTTTCAAACTCTATTTTCATAGTTTGAATGCAGACGAAGACTTAGCTCAACCCCTGAGTGCTAGCCAACAAAAAATTTATGATGCTAGTCAGGCCTATCAAGATTTTGAAGAAAATAATAAAGATTTAGCCCAAAAGTTAGATGAGTTATCGAAAAATACCGAGGCTGAAAAAACAGCTCAAACAGTGCTCAGCCCGATTTTTAAAGCGGATTTTATTAAAAAACTGGGTACAACAGGTTATAGTTTTAGCAACACTGGATCTTTTACAGTCACTTCACCTAAAGGTGAGCAAATTACCGAAAAAGGTAAGGGGAAAAATACGATTTCCAGTGCAGTTGATGCAGCAGCGTATATTTATGAGCTCTATTCAATTTCTGGTGGTATGAAAGATGAGTTGAAAGGTATCAATTTTGATAAATATATGCCGTTAGAAGCTGCAAAATTCTACGCTGAATTTAATGATGCAAACGATTTTTACGAAAAAGGTCCAAGTTTTACAGAGTCAAATCAAGTCACAAGTGAAATTGCTCAAGGACTCAAACAGGACTGGTTCCAACAAGTTGATGCGGTTGTAAATAAAACCCAACCATACAAAGCAGTTTTACGTTTTGCCCATGCTGAAATTATTATTCCTCTAGCAACCAGTCTAGATTTACATAATATGATGCAGCCTTTACCGCTTCGCCAGACTTATAATTACTCAACTAGCGCATGGCGCGGTGAAGTAGTTTCACCTATGGCAGCAAATGTCCAATGGGATATTTACCAAAATAGCCAAGGCTCTACTTTGGTTAAAATGCTTTATAACGAAAAAGAAACTTTGTTCAAATCTGCATGTAACTATGCACGTTATACACCAACTAGTTTTTACTACGACTACATTAAATTGAAACAGTGCTATCAAATGCAATAGATTTTCAGTTTTTGAAGTCTTTAATGGGAATAGGGATTGCTATTCCCATTTTTATTTCTTCATAATTTAATTTGCTTTTAAATATAGACCAGTTAGAGACTTGGATATGACACCTTTTTGGATTGCATTGCAATTTTTAACTGTTCTGCCTATTGAGCTAAAGACAATGCCGACGGCGCAACAAAATGGTCGAGCTATTTTGTTTTATCCACTGGTTGGGCTGATTATTGGTGGCGTTCTTTTTCTTATCTCGTGTCTTTTAGTTAAATTACCCGTTCTTTTGCTTGCTACTATCATCATGACTTTATGGATTTGGCTAACAGGTGGGCTGCATTTAGATGGGCTAGCAGATACAGCCGATGCGTGGGTAGGCGGTTTTGGTGATAAACAACGAACTTTACAAATCATGAAGGATCCAAGTTGTGGCCCAATTGGAGTCCTCAGCTTAGTTATCATATGTTTGCTCAAATTTGCACTGGTTTATGTATTGATTGAACAGCATCAAACGTTATTTTTAGTCTTTGTTCCTAGCCTTGGGCGTGTGGTGCCATCTATTTTATTCTTAACTACACCATATGTACGTGAAAAAGGGTTAGGGCGTTCTTTGACAGATCACTCACCTAAAACAACTTCATGGATAATCACTGGGTTCGTTCTACTATTACCTTTGTATTGGGAGTTGCAAGGACTTATTGCCATCATTAGTTTTTTAATAAGTCTCGTTTATTTAAGACATCTGTTTATTAAAAGAATTGGTGGTATTACGGGGGATACAGTTGGTGCAGCGATTGAACTAAGTGAAACCGTACTCCTTTTTGCTTTTGTTTTGAGTTATTTTTATTTACTTTAATTTTGAGTTTCATCCAAAAATAAAAAAGCCCTCAAAAAATGAGGGCTTAATTTTCAATCTTAAAAAGATGAATTAGCGGTTTGGTAAAACATCTTTTAAAGCTTCATGCATTTCAAGCAATGTCTTTTCAGTAGTTTCCCAATCGATACAACCATCAGTTACTGATTTGCCATATTCTAAATCACAAAGATTGTCAGGAATATCTTGGCGTCCACCTTTTAAGTGACTTTCAACCATAATACCTACGATTGACTTATTACCATCTAAAATTTGTTCAGTAATATTTTTAAGAACAAGTGGTTGTAAATACGGGTCTTTATTTGAGTTAGCATGGCTCGCATCAATCATAATTTTGTTGCTCACTTTAGCTTTTGCTAAAGCATTTTCTGCTTCTGCAACAGAGCCTGCGTCATAGTTTGGTTTACCATTACCACCACGTAATACAACGTGTGCATAAGGGTTACCATTTGTATTAATAATTGAAACCTGACCGTCTTCATTTAGACCTAAGAAACTATGGCCATATTTAACAGATTGCATCGCATTGGTTGCAACAGTTAAGCCACCGTCTGTACCATTTTTAAAACCAACTGGTGAAGATAAGCCAGAAGACATTTCACGGTGAGTTTGGCTCTCGGTTGTACGTGCGCCAATTGCAGACCATGAAATTAAGTCTTGGTAGTACTGTGGAGAGTTAGGATCGAGTGCTTCAGTTGCACATGGCAAACCTTTTTCATTTAACTCAAGCAAGAGTTTACGACCAATACGTAAACCTTTTTCGATGTTAAATGAGTCGTTCATATCCGGGTCATTGATTAGACCTTTCCAACCAATTGTCGTACGTGGTTTTTCAAAATAAACACGCATAACTAGATATAGGGTATCTTTAACCTTTTCGCTTAGCGCTTTTAAGCGATCAGCATATTCGTGAGCAGCTTTTGGGTCGTGAATAGAGCAAGGACCAATAACAACAAACAAACGTTTATCTGAACCATCTAAAATATTACGAATAGTTTCGCGGCCTTTTAGAACAGTTTGCGAAGCAACATCAGATAAAGGAAGTTCTGACTTAAGCTCATTTGGTGTTACAAGAGTTTGAATGCTTTTAATATTAACGTCGTCGATATCTGGCTTTGAAACGGAATTTGAATGTGTAGTCATTGCTGTCACTGGTTCGATCATACTAAAGGTTGTTTTGTGTACTGAATATACCATGAAATAATTATGAAAATACTACATCTCATGGTATTTCAGATTGGAAAAATCCTATTGATTTTACTATCTTTCAGTCGAGTTGCCTGTTTTTTCGGCAACTACTGCTTGTTGTTGTACCACAGGTGCTTTCGGTTTTGCTTTGACTGGATGAACCATAAAGTTAACACCGAGGGCAAATAGGGTAATCCCTAGAATTTTTCGGATTAAACGTTCAGGCATACGAGAGCTAATTAATGTTCCAATAATAATTGCTGGAATTGAACCCACCAATAACCACATCAGAAGTGTAAAGTCGACGTTACCAGCACTCATGTGTCCAAGGCCAGCCACTAAGGTAAGCAATACTGCATGTACAACATCCGACCCAATAATTCGGATCATAGGTAAGTTCGGGAACATAATCACAAGTGCCATGATTCCAAATGCACCCGCACCAACTGATGAAAGAGTTACGAATACACCTAAAATGATACCCATAATCACGATAAAGCTACGTTTTTTATGGATTGCTAACTGCTCATTTTCACTTTGAGTAACTTCTTTAGTTCTGAATTTATTAAAGAATTTCTCAATACGCGTACGGAAAATGATGGAAACACCAGTTAAGGTCAACATAAAACCTAACACCATGGTGAGTACAGCTTTATAGTGTGTTGACTGGCTTAAATAATGCTCAAGTACCCATGAAGTAATGAAAGATGCAGGAATACTACCTACGGCTAACCATAAAACAATTGGCCAGACAATATTGAGTTTTCTAGCGTGAACCATTGATCCACAAAATTTTGAGATTGCAGCATAAAGTAAATCGGTACCAATCGCGATATGAGGTTCAATTCTAAAAAGGCTAATTAAAATTGGTGTCATTAATGATCCACCACCAACTCCTGTAATCCCTACACAGAAACCAACTAACATACCCGCTAAGATAAATTCAAAAGCACCAGACATCTTTATCGCCACTTATCACGAAACGCAGATATCTTATTCCTTTTAGAGATAAACAGTTGTCATGAATAATGATTTACTTATGCAAAAAAAAGCTAAGCAACGAAAATTTTGCTTAGCTTGTACTATTTTTCATCATTTTTTAAAGAAAATGATTATTTTGATGACTTTAGTGGGTTAATTAAAAGTATAAGAATAAAAGTTAATGGCGTTGCAAAGATCCACCAACTGACAAAACCAATTGAAAATTTATATTGTTGAATAAGAATAAATGCACATAAACCAAATAGCATGAATGCAGCTATTTTAAAGTGCCGGTAATATTTTTGAGCTAATGATTTGAAATGACCTGTTGATTTCGGTGATCGATATTTTTCGCTCGCCATAAACAACAAATACATACCTAATAAAATTAAGATGAAAGCTATAAGAATCATGAGCTCACCTCAGTATTTAATTTATTCAGCTTTTTTTGAATTTTTGCGACAGCTTTATGCTGGATAGGTTGAATTTTGCAAAATATAAAAATGGCTAAAGCTGCAAATAGCCACAAAAATACATCTACACGTGCAAAGGTCCAATAATCACTGAGGCTTTGAACATACTCATGTTTAAGTAAATAAATTAGATTTAAGATTGGAAGTGCAAGACACAGCATAATAAAAACGCTAAGTTGAGTTCGCCACAAATGCTGTTTTTTAGTGATTAATGCAATGATTAAGCTAATTAACCAAACCAAGAAAAAGCTATAAACTTCATAATTGATTGTGGTTGACGTGACTGTAAACAATCGATTTGAGCTTAAATAGGCCACAGTTGCACAAGGCAATCCTACAAATGCTGCAACATTTAAACGGTCAACTAAATAGTGTCCGAAATGAAACTGACTATTTTTATTTTGAATTTGGCGTTTAAGACTCCAAAGTAATAAACCAGAAGCAATCATTACACAGCCTAAAATGCCTGAGAAAAAGAATCCTAAACGAAGTAAAGGCTGAGCAAATGTTGCCATGTGCAGGCCATAAACACCCGCATTCAATGTTGCAATAGGGCTATTATTACGTGTGTCTTCTAAGACTTTGCCAGTTGAAGCATTTAATGTAATTTGAGGCTGATTTCGAGTAATAGTGCGGTCTTCTTTTTGAATAAATGTAATTTGAGCTTGATTGGTATTTGGATTTTTTACACTCATTGTTGATAAAGGTTGGTTGCCCCAACTTTGTTGAACTTGGCTCAGCAGCTTCTCAATAGCTAAGTTTTGAGCAGGTTGAATCGATTGATTCTCAAATATAGTCTTTGTGCGGATTTCGGTAAAATATTGATAAGGGTTTTCAGGGTAAAGTTTTTGCATTCCCCAAGGCAGATATAAATAAAAGAAAATAGCTAAGCCTGTAAATGTTATGGTTAAAAAGAAGGGCAGAGCAATGACTGAAGAAATATTATGAAAGTCTAGCCATGAACGCTGAGACTTAAATGTACGTAAAGTAAAAAAGTCAGTGAATATTTTTTTATGGGTAATAATGCCTGAAACCAAAGCAATCAGCATAATAAATGCGGCAAGACATACGACTAATCGCCCAACTATTATTGGAATGCCAAAAAGTTGGTAATGGAAGCGGTAAAAAAAATCTCCGCCTAGGGTTGCCGAAAGTTGAAGTTCTTTTCCCGTATTAGCATCAAGTGTGGCATTACCATAACCGCCGTCAGCTTTTTCCCAATACATGGTGTTGACGGGACTTTCTGGTGTAGCCACAGTTAAGTACCAAGATTTGGCGTCTGGAGCGTTTTCTTGTAAATATTGATATGCTGTTTTAATAGCAATATCTTGCTTTACTTCATATTGCGCAAGTGCAGGCTGCATCCATAAATTAATTTCGTGGCGGTAATAAGATAGGCTACCCATTAAGAAAATGGCAAACACGAGCCATCCAAAAATTAAGCCAGTCCATGAGTGTAGCCATGCCATAGATTGACGTATACCTTTATGCATAACCCACCGTCCGTGTCACAATAAAGAAAAGGGCAAATAGTGCGATTGATACAATGGTCAGTCGTACTAATGATTGAATGCAGAAACCAACAATTACAAAGACTACGTAAAATAAAATCGATATAAATGCTGAAAGATAGATAGCCTCAGCTTTGTCCAGATTCAAAAGGAAAATTCCAGTGAGTCCAAGACTTAAATACGTCATACAGGCAAAGCCCATACCGAAAACTAGCAAGAATCGATAGAAAACTTTTATACGATATGACACAGGGAGATTTACAGTTTTGGACATCTTTACTGACACATAAACAAAGAATAATAAGTAAAGCCAATCCCTAAATTGGGATTGGCTACGGTATTAATATTTAAACTTTACAGCAACTGTATAATTGGCTGGAGCGCCATAAAAAGCTTGCCCATCGGGGAAACTATTTAAATATTTCTTGTCAAAAATATTATTACCATTTGCTTGAAGCGTAATATGATCATTGACTTCATAGCTTGCCATTAAATTGACTAAAGCATATGCATCTTGTTTGATCGTACTGTTTACATTTGAATCATATAACTTTATCCCATCTTGCCATTGTAAACCTGCACCAACTTTCAGCTTAGGTAAAGCTGGCGGAGTATAGGTGGTTAGCAAGTTAAGTGTCTGGTTTGGATTGTAGGTTCTTGCCTCGCCACCATTTTTTGTATCTTTAATACTAAATTGAGCATAGCCGAAAGAAAGATTTACGTTATCAGTAATTTGACCTGATAGACTGACTTCTACACCTTGTGACTCTAAATCACTCGTTGGTACTTTTCGATTAAGTGGATTTCCATCAGAGCTGCGTAAAGGGTAATTATTTTGTTCAGTTTTAAATACTGAAAGTGTTCCTGTTAAACGGTCATCTAGCCATGAACTTTTTACGCCCATTTCATAGCTTTTACCATCAATAGGTTTTAAAGCTTGATTGGTATCTTTATCAATACCAGTTTGAGGACGGAAAATTGAGGTGTAACTCATATAACCTGTATATTCAGGTGTAAAGTTATAAGTTAGTCCAACATATGGTGAGACTTTACTTTCACTATATGACATTGGTGAACCATAACTTTCACCTTTACTTTCAGCTTGGACATAGTTTGCACCAAGTAAAAGTTTTAAATCTTCATTAAGATGTAAGCGTGTCGCGGCATAGATGGAGTTAATATTCTGTTTATAGTTTGCGGCTTCCGTAAAATTCGACCAAGTTATAGATTGCGGTGTCCAACTTGCCCAATCTGTAGTGGTTGATTTTATAACGTTACTATCGTTAATCGTTCCTGTAGATTGTTTATCTTGCTGATGATTACGTACATAGCTATAGCCTAAAGATGCCTCATGTTCTTGGTTAAAAAGCTTATAGCTCCCTTCGAGATTAAAATCGACAGCATGTTTTTCTTGGTGTTCTTGGCCACCCCAAGGAGTTAGAGAAACACCTGAACCGTCAGCTTTTGGATAACCATAGTAATAGAGAAGACGGCTATTATGCTTCGTATCAAGATAGTTGTAAGTTAGCTTAGCCGTCCATAGGTCATTAATTTTTTGCTTTAATTCAACAAAAGCATTTTGAGTTTCATTATCCCAGTGTGCCCAGTCAGGGTTTGGATTATATGAACGATCATATGAAATTTGTTTACCATTGGCATCTAATAAAGGCAGAGAACCCCAGTTATTTGCATTAGGTTTATTTTGTTCTTGGCTATAACCTGCGGTAAGTAAAGTGCTATCTGTCAAATCAGCTTCAATAATACCTGCGAAACCATTTTTCTCAGAAGAATAGCGGTCAAGGTAAGAATCACCAGTTTGTTCATAGCCCATAATACGGCCACGTACTTTTCCACTCGGTATAATTGCGCCAGAAACATCAGCTTCATAACGCTGCGTATCCCAAGAGCCATAACTTACACCGCCACTTGCTTGGAATTCCTGAGTCGGGCGTTTTCGAATATTATTGATTGTTGCACTTGGATCACCGAAGGCGTTAGTTAAAGAATCAGCACCTTTAACAACTTCTACACGATCATAGAAATAAGTATCAGGATTCGTATTGTTATAGTTATAACCTGAGAGGGGAAAACCTACGCCGTCAGTTAATATATTTGAAATCTCAAAACCACGAGCCATATAAGTAGTTCGCTCAGTTTCTTGATTAGATACTGTTACACCTGGGGTATTTTTTAAAACATCTCGGGTACTAGTAAGACCAAAATCTTCTATTTGCTGACGAGTAACGACGTTAATGGTTTGAGGAGTTTCTTTAGCCTCAATATTAAGCTTGGTTGCGCTACTCGAGTTCTTAACATTATATGCTTTGGTTTGTTCAGAAGACTGCTCAGCATTTGATGCTTTAACTTGAATTGTCTGTAAAGATTGTACCTCTGAGTCCTGAGCATGAGAGAGGTTCGCATAACAAATCGCGCAGGCGATTACGGTAAGCTTAAATGGTCGAGGTGGGATATTCATAAGATTAAGGATAATGTAAATAATTCTCATTTATTTTATTGTTTGTAAATGTAAGCTACAATTCAAATTGCATTGTTAATTTAGATTAAAAGATGGTGAATGAGTGTAATTTTAGATAGTTTGTACTGTGGCTGCTCTTGGTAAGTACATATAGATCAAGTTCAAGATTGATAAACCTCTATGCTAGAATGCATTATTTCAAATTCTTGGGTAAATGACCTTGGCAAACCGAAAACTTAAAATAGGCATTGTAGTTGGTGAAGTTTCTGGAGATACGCTTGGTGTGAAACTTATGCGTAGTTTTCGAGAACAAGGAATCGATGCCGAATTTGAGGGAATCGGTGGTCCTCAAATGATTGCTGAAGGTTTTAATAGTTATTACCCAATGGAAACTCTATCTGTGATGGGGATTGTTGAGGTCTTAAAAGATTTAAAAAAATTATTCGCCGTGCGTGATGGTCTAATCAATCAATGGACTCAACATCCGGTTGATATGTTTATAGGTATTGATGCACCAGACTTTAACCTTAGACTTTCGAAAAGTATTAAAGAAAAGAATCTTCCAATAAAAACAGTTCAATATGTGAGCCCATCAGTTTGGGCGTGGCGCCAAGGGCGTGTTCATGGCATCAAACAAAGTATAGATTTAGTACTTTGCTTATTTCCTTTTGAAAAAGTTTTTTATGAACAATATAAAGTTCCAGCAGCATTTGTCGGACATCCGCTAGCTAAACAATTGCCACTTGAGAATCCAATTCAAATTGCCAAACAGCAATTGGGTATTGATGAAAATCAAAAACATATTGCCTTGTTACCTGGTAGCCGCAAAGGTGAAGTAGAGCGTCTTCTTCCTATGTTACTGGGGGCTGCCAATATTTTGCATACCAAACATCCAGACATTCAATTTTTAATTCCGGCAATTAACGATGCTCGTAAACAACAGATTGAGCAGGGTGTTGAACAATTAGCGCCTCAATTAAAAGCAAAAATTCATATTTTAGAAAATACAGATAGTGAATCGAAAATTGGTCGTATGGTCATGAACGCGAGTGACGTTATTGCTTTAGCATCAGGAACGGCGACATTAGAAGCCATGCTGATGCATCGACCAATGGTCACATTCTATAAATTGCATTGGTTAACTTATTTAATTGCTAAATTCTTGGTGAAAATTCCTTATTACTCTTTGCCTAATATTATTGCGGGTAAAAAAGTAATTGAAGAGCTAATTCAAGCTGATGCCACACCTGAAAATTTAGCAGCTGAAATAGAAAAACTAATGAATGTTGAGACAGCTCAAATTCAAGTGATGCAACATTTAACTATGCATAAACAGCTTATTTCTGGAAATACAGAAGACCCAGTCCAAGCAGTCCTAAAAGTACTTGAAAAGTAAAAAAAGCCCCATTTTTAGGGGCTTTTTAAATCTACTCAGGCACGTACAATCAGCTCGTAACCAGTATATTTACGAATGTTGATAACACCAATATCAAAAATTAAATATTGGCCTTTAATCCCTTGTAATACACCGCGAATTTTCGGTGTTTTATCTAAGTTTAGAGACTTAATTTTTTCAGGATATTGTTCAACTGGGTAAACAAACTCACGTGGCAATTCATTTTCTAGTAGTTCAACCGTTTCGTTAAATTCAAGGTTTTGACTAAATTCTTCACGAATAGTTTGAATTTTAGGGGCGAACTCTTCGATTAATTGATCCCGTTGTTCAACCATATTTAAAGGTTCAGCTTCACCCTTGAGGAGTTTGCGCCAATCTGTTTTATCAGCAATTAAAGAACCAAACATGGTTTCAAGTTGACCAGATAAACGGCGTGATCCAACTTTTAAAATAGGTAAGGCTTGAGTTGCACCTTGATCTAACCAACGACCTGGCATATGGCTAACACGAGTAATACCCACTTTTAAAGCACTAGAGTTTGCCAAATATACAATATGTGGTTGGAAACAAACGCTATGGGCAAAGTCATCTTCACGACATGTGCCTAAGTGATAGTGACATGTTTCAGGTTTCATAATACAAAGGTCACATTCTGCTTTGGTCTTAAAACATTTAAAGCAGTGGCCTTGAGAATAAGACTTTGGTGTTTTAGTGCCACAAGAAGTGCAATAAATATTACCTGTCCATTCGATTTCTAGTTCTTGTCCTAAATTAAAAGGAAGATCAATTTCTGAACGGTCTAATACAAATTTGTATTCAACATTTGCCTTGGTTGTCTGTTGATCAGTTACACTAGCATCTTTTAGGCCTGCATGCATTTTATGGCAAATGCCTTGTAGTTCCATAAAGTTTAAACTCACATCTTTCAATTAAGGGTTGCAGTTATGGCTGAACAAAATGTCATCACTTCTATGCTAGACGATTTATCAAACGAACAGCCCATTCATACTGCACTTTGTATTGGCCAGAAAATTGACCAGAATAACGCAATTCAATGGCACTATTTTACCGTAACTGAGCTTTTAAGTCTGCCTTTTACTCAGCGTTATGACTTGGGTTTTGTATTGTTTGATACTGATGAAATGCAAAACATCAGCGATGTACAAAAATCACAATTATTAGTAAAGCTAAGAGATTTATTAGCGAAACGAATTGTAGTGGTAAGTAAACGCAGTGATGAGCAGTTATTACGTTCTTTAGGTTTTACTCAACTTATTGATAAAACTTCATATGATAGTGATTTTGCTTTATGGCAATTTAATATATTGACTTATAAACATGTTCCAGACTGGTTTAATTCAAAGTTCTGGGCGAACCCGGAAAACTGGAATAAATTCCGCTGGTAAAAGGGCCTTAAATCTCTTTCAAAATTTAACAATTTGGTTTTTGCTGTCTTAACAAGAATCCGCGTATGCTCATGTATAAACCATACATAAGAGTTACACATGACTAATTTAAGCAACATTGTAGAAGTTTTGGCTAAGCAGGCTTTAGGTGGGAATCAGCAAGCGTCAGGTCAAGGTGGTTTAGGTGGAATTTTAGGTTCAGTGCTAGGACAAATGGGGGGTAATACTTCATCTGGTACCCAAGGTGGTCTTGGGGGCGTACTAGGTTCTGTATTAGGGCAAGTGACTGGCAATAACAACACACCTCAAGCAGGTGGCGGTGTACAAAGTTTATTAATTGCAGTTGTGCCTTTAATCTTAGGTTGGGTGCAGCAACAAGGTGGTTTACAGGCTGCATTAGAAAAGTTGAAAGGTGCGGGTTTAGGAAGCCAGGTTCAAAGCTGGGTTGATCCAAATCAAAGTAATAGCGAAGTTCCGACTCAGCAATTACAGAGTTTATTTAATCCAGCTGACATTGAACAAGTTGCTGAGCAAGCCCAAGCGCCAAAAGAGCAAGTTTACGGTGCAATCGCATCCGTCTTACCTCAGGTCATTGACTCTTTAACACCTCAAGGTGACAGTACCGATCATCAAGAAGCAAACCAAGATATTCAAAATGTCATGAATCTTGTAAGTGGTTTTTTAAAATAAGATATAAATCTACAAAAGCCGATAAGTCTTATATCGGCTTTTTTTACTCAGGACAAAAAATAAAAGGGCATAAGCCCTTTTATTTTAGATCTGAATCAAACATAACCGATTAGAAGTTATATTCGATACCAGTACCTACAACAGTTTGTTTGTCGTCTTCTTTAATCCAGTCGCGTTTTTGTTGAGCAACGATACCGTAGAAGCGAGCTTGTTTGTTGATTTGGTAATCAAGACCTAAACCGTATAAGTCAATTTTACGATCTTGTTTACCGCTTACTTGTGTTTCAGCAGAAGCGTATTCTGCTTTCACTTTAAGTTTAGTGTTAGGAATTTTATAAGCAGCTGTTACTGCATATGCTTCTTCTTCTAAACCTTTGTAGTTTATATAGGTATCTGTAGTTTTATCAACACCATCTACACGCGTAGTTTTTGACGTTTTATAAGCAGTCAAGTCATCAGTAGGTTCAGCGTGTTGCCATAAAGCACCTACAACAAAACCAGATTTGGCAATATCATAAGAACCAGTTACACGGTAAGCATCGGTATAAACATCTTTTAGACCGTAAGCTGCATATTTACCTTTAATACCAAAGTCACCAGCAGCAGCAATTGCTAAACCGATATCTTTGTTTTCGTAACCAAGCGATGTTGATACAGAGTCAAAGCTATCATTTTTGCTGTCTTTACCAGTTTCACCTTGTTTGCTATCAGAGGTGCTTTCACCAGTTTGAGCCATGATATTGAATGTTAAACCAGCTAATAATTTAGGGTCTAATTCAAAACCGATCACGTTGTCTAAACGGTTTTCACCGTACATGATATTAGTAATATCTAAACGTGTATCGTCATTAAAGATGTCTTGGTTACCACCAGCAGCTGTTTTAAAGTAAGAATCATACTTACCTACTTTTAATGTACCAACACCTTCAGTTTTTAAACCGATAAAACGGTTACGAGCACTAAGGTCAGTATCAGAACCTGAACCATCAGTAGAAATTGCCCATTCAGCTAAATAAACAGCAGATAACTTATCAGTTAATTTCTCTTCGCCTTTTACCCCAATACGAGAAGAGTTTGAGTTAACTTCGGTAACGTCACTTTTACCATCGAAATTTTTATTATCAACTTGGTTAATAGAAACATTTAGTTTGCCATACAAAGTTGGCGCTGCTTGCACCGCGTTTACGCTCAAAGTTGCAACTGCGGCAGCGAGTAGCAATTTCTTCATTGAGATTTCTCCAAAAGGTATTTAAAAATGGCGTATGCCTAGCTAACTATTTATTTTGTAGTTGACTTATGTACAAAAAGTTACAAAAGCTCACCAACTTGCTAAGCAGTATCGGCAAAATTTGTGACAGAGAAGTGAAGAATAAATGACAGTTTTATGACGTTTAAAATTTAGAAATAAATTAGTTGTTTTCATTTTTTTATAGTTTTTAGACGAAAAAAAGCGGAGCCTAAGCTCCGCTTTAACCATCTAAAAATCAAAGAGCTGCTTTAATTTTTTCAGCTAATTCTTTAATTTTTTCTTGATCCCCTAACTCAACAGCATGGCGTCCAAGATGATGCACATTTGTTGGAATTAGGTGAAAATGAACATGTGGAACAGTTTGTCCTGCTGCTGCTCCAGAAAGTTGCATCAATACAATACCTTCCAAATTGAGTGCTTTTTCCATTGCCTTAGCAATCTTTTGAACAATTTGTATAGTATAGGCTGCTGCTTCAGCAGGTAAGTCCAGCAGTGTTACAGCAGGTGTTTTTGGAATAACTAATGTATGACCATCGGCTTGAGGCATAATATCCATAAAAGCTAGAACTTGATCATCTTCATAGACTTTTATCGCTGGAAGTTCTCCACGTAAAATTTTTGCGAAGATATTTTGATCATCATATGCCATGTATTATTCCTTTAAAATTATTTACATTTCAATTCTTTTTGACGTTCTTTAATAGCGTCAAGACGTTGTTGCTCTTTGTCAGAAAACTTTGGTTTTGTCGTATGACAGTTTTCATTACCATATTTTTCTTTAGCATCAGGATCTTTAAAACAAAAGCCTTTTGACGCATAAATCAAATTGTAATCATCTTGCAATTTTTGACATTCTTGCTCAGGTGTTGCAGCTTGTACGCCTAAACTAGCAATGCTCACCATGCCAGTAAAGACTGCAACCATAAATTTATTCATGAGCTTTTCCTCAGTTAAAGGTATGAACCTGTACTCAATATAAGGTTTCTTACCAATATTTCAATGACTATTAATTACTCAGGTGTCATTTTGGTTTGTATTTTGGGCAAAAAATTAATAAAATCTTTATATATCAATGTCTTAAAAATAAACAATAAAAACAAAAACTTAACTAAATTTTTATATATCTTTCCATAATTTAACTACTATCTAATACCTTGTAATTGCTTATAATGAATGAAATAGGGGACTTGCTTCTATTAAATAAAAAATCAAAAAGTTCGTAGAAAAGCCATATTTATGACTCATCTTTTGCTGAAAAGACAGTTTTAGTTTGAATTTTGGTCAATGGAAAAGAAAGATATTAATGCCATGATCAAAGAACAAAGCGTGATAATTATCACATTTTGTATTTTAGGATTAGGTGGAATTCACTAGGCCCATTTATTTTAGACGGAAATGGGCTTCTCTTATTGAAACAGAGATAAAATTATTTTCGACTTTTATTTAAGATTAAAATTCACCTGAAAGATGCATTGATTTTACATATTTAAAGTCTTATTATATGCCCCATAATTGCTGCGTTTGATAGTTTTTGTTTTTTATAGCCCATTTCTCCAAATGAAATGGGCTTTTTTTATTAAAGTTATTTCGAATCATTAAAATTTAGTATTTTATATTGAGAATAATTTCGCCTTATATTTGGATTTTGTGGCATAGTCTAAATGTTGCTTTCATAATTGCCCTGATAGTTACTTTCTACCCTCATACCCTTACACATAGTAATAGTATATTCATCATACTTCCTTAAAGGATCAGTCGTTCGTTAAGACTAAATATTAAAGGAATAGGTGATGTCACAATTTTTACTAATTGCTGAAAAAGTTTATAAAAAGTTCGAAGAAGAAAAGCTTTTCTCCGAGGATGTAATTGGGCACTTGAATAGCTTAGTTAGTATTATACGGCAAGAGATAAAAGACACTTCATACAAACTAAAATATAACTTTATTGATTTTGAAGAATGTTTAAATAAACCTGCAAAGAAATGTTCAGTTAAACTCGATATCAGCTTAATGCCAATTTATAAGAATAAAAGTGAATACATTATGTGGTTAGCGAGTTTTATCGAAAAAATTACTCTAGGTGGAAGAGAAAAGTTTCCACCGCTTACAAATAGTTTACTTCCGAGCTGTATAGTGACTAATCCTTATGTAACAAAACTGGAGCAGGCCAAGGCCTCTTCTGAAAAAAGTGCACAGATGATTGTAAATTACTTTAAATCATCCGATTATAAAAAAGTTAACAAAGTGCCTTCATAGTGAAAATAATAATTTTCTATTAAAACAATAATATTATTGGTAAATGCACTGTTATAAGAGGGTTTATTCCACCCAACCGAATAAAAGCAATAGGTTGAATCATGACCTTATTCTTAAATTTGCGTTGATCGTTCGGTGAGCCATTTTGCTAGTTGTGGCCAGAACTCCAATGCACTTGCCTGACTCGACATGAGACCCAAATGTCCGCCAGGGATGAGAGTAAACGTAACATCTTGGCTACTGGTTAACTGGCTTAATGGTTGAGCTGCATCAGCGGTAACCAGTTGATCACTACGACCCGCGCCCACTAAGAGAGAGCAGTCGATATTTTTTAATTCAATTTTTTTATCTTTTAACTCAATAAAGCCGCGCTTCAATGGATTTTGCAACCAAACATTGAACAACATGTCCTGATTAATTCCCCCCGGGTAATCAATCATATTATTTAAAAAGCTACTTAGAGTGGCATGCTCTTGTACGAACTGAAGATCATTAAGGTTTTTAAGTAATTGAATATGACCATCGAGCCAGCCTTTAGGGTCGAGAATTTTGAAACCTAAAGAATTTAAAATTCCTGGGCTATGAATCAGACGTTTTGGCAATCCAGAGTAAATACGTTTTTGAATTTTTTTATTGCGGCCAATCGTATTGTTTATGGTTCGATAGAGTTTCCCAATATAGCCAGAAGCATAACTGTCTATTGGGCTACCAAGAACAATAAGATTTTTAACATAATTTGGATGATTATGCGCTGTATATAAAGTGACGAATATACCTGCCATACTCCATCCGTGAAGCGAGATTTGCTCACTTCCAGAGTGTGTTCTGACAAGTTGTATGGCTTTAGGAATGAAATCTTCAATAAATGATAAAAAGTTAAGATGTCTGTCTTTAAACTTTAAACGGCCCCAATCTACCAAATAGACATCAAAACCAGCATTTTGGAAGTATTTAATAAGAGAACGATAAGGATATAAATCATATATCGCCATATTAATAGCGAGTGGAGCAACGAATACTAAAGGTTCTTTGAATTGTTTTTGAGTAGCTGCGTAATAACGTATACGGGTTTGATTAAATTCACCAATCACTTCGTACGGAGTGCTTTGTGACAATACTAATGTTTGAGGGCGAAATAGTCGGGTAGAGAGGTGCTTGATTTGACTTTGTTCAGAGACAAGGGACTTTAAGCGTTTCATCTTGCTTTTACCAACTATTTACTAAAGTTGAATAAAGTCTAAGCGATAATTTTAAGGTTTACCTTGACCTTAAATACCCTAGACACTCAAAATGATGATAGTTTTTTAGTACATGACCAGTAAAGGCGAACATTTAATGAACCAGTCTGATGATTTAGAATACCAACTTGATACTTTAGCTATTCGTACCGGACATACTCGTAGTTTTGAAGGCGAACATGGCGAACCGATTTTTTTGACTTCATCATTTGTATATGAAAATGCGGCTGAAGCTGCAGCAAAATTTTCTGGTCAGGTTCAAGGAAATATCTATTCTCGTTTTACTAATCCGACTGTATCGATGTTCGAAAAACGTTTAGCAGCTTTAGATGGTGCTGAACGTGCCGTGGCTACAAGCTCTGGAATGGGCGCGATTTTGTCAGTTGCTATGGCATACCTAAAAGCGGGTGATCATGTTATTTGCTCAAGAGCAGTTTTTGGTTCAGTTGTTGCTTTGTTTGAAAAATATATTGCCAAGTTTGGTGTAGACATTACATTTGTTGATTTATGTGATTTAGACGAATGGAAAAATGCTGTACGTCCTGAAACCAAACTTTTCTTTGTTGAGTCACCGTCTAACCCTCTAGCTGAGATTGCAGATATACAAGCGTTAGCAGATATCGCCCATGCGAATGGTGCATTACTTGCGGTTGATAACAGTTTCTGTACACCTGTTTTGCAGCAACCACTCAAGTTTGGTGCGGATCTTGTGATTTACTCTGCGACTAAATACTTAGATGGCCAAGGCCGTGCATTAGGTGGTGCTGTTGTTGGTAATCATCAGTTGTTAGAAGAAGTTTTTGGTGTTGTTCGTACGCTTGGACCATCAATGAGCCCATTTAATGCATGGGTTTTCTTAAAAGGTCTAGAAACTTTACGTTTACGTATGAAAGCACACTGTGAGAGTGCTCAAATTCTTGCAGAATGGTTATCTACTCATGAAAAGGTACAGAAGGTTTACTACGCTGGTTTACCTGCTCATGAAGGTCATGAACTTGCTGCTAAACAACAAAATGGCTTTGGCGGTATTGTATCCTTCGTTGTTAAAGGCGAGCGTGAAGGTGCGTGGAAGGTTATTGATAATACTAAGTTTATCTCGATTACAGGTAATCTAGGTGATGTGAAATCGACGATTACCCATCCAGCAACCACAACTCATGGCAAACTTTCTGTTGAAGCAAAAGAAGCAGCTGGTATTCAAGAAGGTCTAATTCGTGTTTCTGTTGGTCTAGAAGATATTAATGACATTATTGGTGATATCTCGCGTGGATTAGATTTAATCTAATTAAATTATGTTTGTTATGGAAAAGCCACATATATTTTAATGTGGCTTTTTTGTGTTACTAATAAGCAACAATAGCAATAAAAAGTCTACGTATTGTTATAAATCAGTCTAAAATTTCAACGTATAAAAGTTCTAAATTTAATAAAAATAACAAAGAGAGTCTTTAGTCATGCTTAAACCAATAATTATTTTAGTTGCGATAGGGGCAATTGGACTGGTTGGATATAAAGTATTTGCTCAAAAAGATGAACCGACACAGATCAGTGAAACTGTATTATTAATTAATGATGCAAACAAATCCGTTCAAGATGCTGATCTTTCAATAGAAAAAGCCAATACTTCGTTCAAGAAAGTTCCTTTAAGTGAATATAAAACAAACAATAAAAGTCTACAGGCTGCCCAGTAACTTTTCTAAATTTTACTTTTTTCTATTCATCAAAAGTTTTTTATATAAAAGCTTTATAGTGGATTGACCATAGAAAATAGTTTCATAGATACCAATAGAAAACATTGATTTATTGTGTCAGAATTACGGATTAATTTTGATTTAAACGTACTAACCTCAATGATCTTGATGATCTATAGGGGGAGTAGAAAGAGTTTAAGTTTTGCAGTGTTATGTGACTATCAATAATACTTGAAATATTTGATAGAGATACGGAGTTAGGTTTATGAATATCAATATGCTTATGCAGCAAGCGCAGCGCATGCAAAAAGATATGGAATCAAATATAAAAAAGGCTAAAGAAGAGCTTGCTCAAACTGAAGTACACGCTGAAGCGGGCGGTGGTTTGGTTAAAGTCACAATGACTGGCCGTTATATCGTAAAACGTATCGAAATTAATCCAGAATTACTTCAAGATGAACCAGATATGATTGAAGATTTAATTGCTGCTGCAGTAAATGATGCTGTACGTCAAGCAGAAGTGATTTCTGAAGAAAAAATGCAAAAAGCAAATTCTGGTATGGGTTTACCACCTGGCTTAGCGGGCATGTTCTAAGGAAATTCAGTGTTTAGCGATAGATTTGAACAACTCGTTCAAGCTTTACGTATATTGCCAAGCGTTGGTCCGAAGTCGGCTCAACGTATGGCTTTACATCTTTTGATGAAAAATCGAGAAGGGGCATTTGCATTAGCGCATGCTTTACATGAGGCTTCAAGTTATATACATGAATGCAGTGTCTGCCATTCTCTGACTGAACATGAAATTTGTGATATTTGCGCCTCAACTGACAGAGATGATCAGTTATTGTGTGTGGTTGAATCACCAGCGGATGTGATGGCGATTGAGCAAAGCGGTAGCTTTCGTGGAAAATACCATGTTTTAGGTGGCCATCTTTCTCCATTAGATGGTATTGGTCCGGAAGAAATTGGTATTCCTTATCTCATTCAGCGTCTAAGCCAAGGTACTATTGAAGAAGTCATTTTGGCAACTAATGCGACTGTAGAAGGACAAGCGACAGCCCATTATTTGGTAGAGGCGACTAAACATTTACCAATACAAATGACGCGTATTGCTCAAGGTGTACCTCAAGGTGGTGAACTCGAATACGTAGATAGCCATACTTTAAGTCAGGCAGTGCATAACCGCATGAGAATGAAATAAGCATTCCGATGCTTATTTCATTAATGAATGTACTATCAATTTGATTAAATTTATTAATTAAATTCAGTTATTAAACATAAATATTATTCTGTCTTTTATTATTAAAGATAGTTTAAATAAAATATGAATATAAGAATGAAAAAGATCTTATAAATTTTAAATAAAGAACATTTGGAGATAAATTTAAAAAGTACAAATAAAAGATCAAAAAATTATCTATTTTCGAAAAATTGTTCAAAAATAGAGTATTCATAAAGGTTTAAGTGGCATTTTTCTGCTTCTATGTTATATATACCAGAGTTTAAAGCACTCTTTGCAATACTTGAGAAAGCATGTTTCAGTTTATCCAACAGCAAGCCGAATTGGTTGATGTTCTTCAAAAAATGGATCAATGTTCAATATATGGACTTGATACAGAATTTATTAAGGTTGACACACTCTGGCCTAAACTTGGAGTATGCCAAGTCAATGTAAATGGTGATGTCTATCTGTTGGATGGTGTTTCATTAGATCTAAGTCAGTTTTGGAAAAAGATTTTTCTCGCGCAGCAAAACATTTTTCATGCATGTGGAGAAGATATTGATTTAATCTATCATTATGCTGATCAAGAAGATTTGCTTAATGTGTTTGATACTCAAGTGGGTCTTTCTTTTTTAGGTCATGGCCTGCAAGTGAGTTACCAAGGTGCTTTAAAACTTTGTCTTGATATTGATATTGAAAAAGATCAAACCAGATCTGATTGGTTAGCTAGACCTTTATCGCCTCAACAACTTTGTTATGCTGCTAACGATGTTTTGTATCTAATGAAGTTAGCTCATCATATTCAAGAACAGCTTAAGCAGAAAGGGCTTTATAACTATGTTCTTGAGGACTGTAGTAGTCTAACTAAAGAAATCATTAGTGAAACACCTACCGAATTACTATATACCGATGTGGGAAATTATCGTCACTCACGTCGTCAGCTAATGCAGCTACAAAATTTAAGTGAATGGCGTGAATACATTGTGAAAGCAACGAATCAGCCACGCAGTTTTATTCTTAGAAATTCAACCATGATTGATATGGTTGAAAAAAACCCTCGCAATAGCTTTCAACTTTCGCAAGTTAAAGATATTCGTCCAAACGTAGTTCGCGAGTACGGCAAAACGATTTTAGAACTTCTTAAAGATTTGCCAGTCGAAAGCAAATGGCCATCAAAGATTGCAAAACCATTTAAGATTACGTCTAAAGAGACTTTAAATAAAATGGATATGGTACTTGCTCATGCAATAAATGAGACTTCTATTCCTAAAGAAGTGTTGTTGAGAAAAAAATGGTTAAACGCCATTCATCAACATGTTCTATGTCAAGGGGATGAACAGGATTTACCTGACTATCTATTAGGATGGCGTTATGAGTTATTAACGCAACCATTAATCCAATTGTTTCAAGAAGAAAAACAAAGTTTATCTATTTAAAATGCAATAAATAATTAGAAATTTAAAGGCTCATCATATGATGAGCCTTTTTAACTAAAGCATAACCATTCTGTTAAATTTTTAATTAATTACTATTTAAAATGAGCTAATTATAATATCTAAGTATACAAAAAATAGATTTTTATGTAGTTTATCTAAATAATTATTTAGTCTAATAAAATTCATAAAATAATGTAATAAAGTAAATATAATTTGAAATTTCAATAATGAATTAAATTAACTTATATAATGAGAAAAATTCAATTGATTAAACATACAGGTCTGTATATTCTTGGATTTAAGAAAAACAACTTCAATTTATATAATATATAACTATAAGTTTGTTTCGGTGCAGAAATGAAAAGCCTACCCAATTGGGTAGGCTTTTTTATTTTTAATGATATGGCTTAGTTAAAGTAACTTAATTTTATGAAATTTAAAAATGAGTATTAAAATCTACAGATATTATCTAAATGAATCAGCAAGTTTAGAAACAACTTCTTCAGCTTTTTGAAAAGCATTTTCTAATGACTCTATATGCCTATGATCTCTAAACTCTTGATACTCACAAGTAATTTCATAAATTTTTTCTACGCCTAAATATTTGCTCAATGTACGAATGTGGGGTACAAGATGACTCATATCATGCCGAATCCCATCTTTCTCAAATCCAAATTCACCGCTGGAAGTGATAATAATTAAAATTTTTCCAGCTAAAAGAGGTTGTAAGGGAAAGTCTCCACGAGCTAGGTCAAAATCAAAGGTTTTATTGATACGAATAATTTGATCAAACCATGCTTTCAGTTGAGCAGGCATGCCGTAATTGTACATAGGTGAAGAAATTACAAGAATATCTGAGCGCGAAACTTCTGCTATTAATTGATCTGATATAGATAAAACATCACGTTGAGCTTCGGTCCTTTTATTGTCAGGTGTGAATACAGCATCAATCCAGTCTTGATTAATAAAGGGTGGTGGATTCATTCCTACGTCACGATAAATATACTCATCTATAGGCAATTGTTGTTTCCAAGAGTTGATCAACCGACTGGCAATATTTTTTGAAATAGAATTGTGATTTGGGTTGGGGTTAATCGCAGCTCTGACACTAGCATCTATATGTAATATTTTACTCATCATTAATTCCAAAAAGGTCAGGATTTAATTTATTTTGAGTTTTAAAACATAAGTAGACAAACGAGAAAATTACATTTATAGATGATTTTAATTCATTCATAAATGTAAATGGGGAGGAAGCATGCAAGTTTCTTTGCAAGCACTTAAAGCATTTGAATCAGCCGCTCGATTGGGTAGTTTTAAGTTGGCTGCTAAAGAACTTTCGCTTACACCGACTGCAATTTCACATCATGTTGCGAATCTAGAAAGCAGATTAAATGTTGATTTATTTCATCGACAGGTAAGGAAAATAACCCTTACAACGACAGGGCAAAGACTTGCTGGAGCAATTTCTGAAGGATTTCGTAAAATTGAAGATGCACTAGATGAAATAACAGTAAATGGAAACATAGTAAGAGTCGCTAGTACGTCTTCACTAGCTGCAATGCTGCTAATTCCTTCAATAAATGAATTTTATCAATTGTACCCCGATATCTCTGTTGAGTTTTCTACAGGTGAAACTTTAGATAATCACTTATATACATTACCTATTCGATATGGTGACGTATCTTTGGTCCAGTCTCAAGATATCGTTAAATATGAGTCTTTTAATGTATTTGGTTCATCCAAACTTGATCTGCTTAAATGTTCTAGTGAACCAATAACTTTATTTACGACAGAATGGAAAAATAAGGCGTTACCAAGCCCACCACTAGAGGCTTGGCTTGAGGAAAATGAATGGAACCCCAAAAGGGTGACGATTAAAAAATTTGATCAGGAAATTTTTGGGATACACGAGGCTTTATCTGCCAATGGTTTAGTATTTTGCTCTACTACACTTACCCATAGGTTTGTTAAGGCGAATCTTTTACGGGAGTTTAAAACTAAAGCCGTTCAATCAAAGCTGTGTTACTACATTCCAAATAAGGAGGATTTTAAAAATAGAAATGCCAGAAAATTTATTGAATGGGTAGAAAGTTTATTCAATCAATAAACTTATATCTCTGATTGGTTTTAACTACACAACACTAAAACTTATATAGCGTTTTTATGATATAAAATTAGATAAATTAATAATTAGAGAGATAAATATGCTTAACAACTTTAATGCTGAACAAGCTCGTCAAAATGCTAAAAACTTTAAAATAAATCAAGACGTCATATTGGAAAAAATTTTAACTGGTACTGAGTCTGAATCTAAGGAGGGGAAACGAAAAACAACTTTCTGGTTTCCTGTTGATGCTATAAGTCCTGATCATCTTACATTGGTTGAAGAGGAACTTAGAAGGAGAGGTTTTAATGTCTCAACTGATATTGAGCACTCTGGTACCACGATTACAATTGAAATAAGCTTCTAATGAATGATTGTTTTAACTAAACCACTCTTAAAAAAGAGTGGTTTTTTACTGTATGTTTTTCCATGATTTAAATGAAGTTAAATATAAATTTATTTACAATTAAATTTATATTAATCAGGATTTTATTTGACAGGTTCTATCTTGTTCTGTAGCTTTACTTTTTGAGTGGAATATGGATATGAACTTCCAAACAATACTTTTATCTTTCAAAAATCAATCTACTGGTACAGATGCATTTAAAGACTTAAAAAATGCATGTGAGCAGTCACTTAAAGAATCTCAAGATACAAAAGAAAAAGCAGCAGTTTACCTAATCTACGGTTTCGCACGTAGTTATGTAATCTTATATGAAGATGAAGCTGTAACGACAGAATTTGCCCATACCTCTAAAACTCAACTCATCGCTTATATGGAAAGTCTTAATGAGGCTTTATTAAGTCAAGATGATAGCGCTATTTTGACTGCCTTAAATCAAGTAAGCGATGACTATATAAAAAGCTCTCGCGTCTTCTAGAAAAAAATTAACACGTCCTTAAATAAAAAATACTTCTTTAGTTTGGGCTAAAGAAGTATTTATTTTTATATATTAATGGGACTTTTTCTTACCGCCACCATCTTGTTTATTGACGGTAGACCATGCAATTCGTTCGGCTTCTTCTTGAGAATGGCCTCTATCTACTTCACTCTCAACAATATGTTTGGCCTGACGTTTTTGCTTGGCTGTATAAGCAGTTTTATCACCACGAGGCATAATTTCATCCTCCATATCTATGAACAAGATACTTAATATTTAAACATGTTGAAAATTTAAACCAGTTAAGTAATGTCTCCCAATGTATATTGAGTGCTTAGAAATTTTACTCAAATGTGAATTTAAAAAGGTAATACCTGATTGTAATATGATAAATTTCATAGAATTAAATCGTGAAATTATTAAAGATAGATCACAAAAAGTACTCAGTAACGAACATTTTTTCTTTTTTCCTAAAAATTGTTTTATTTTATTAAAGTTGAAAATTATATTTAATTATTTAAAATCAAATGTTTATTAATTTTATATGGAACCTTGTTTTTAACAGGAACAAAGTTATTATCGACCTTAATCATTGTTGTAGGTTAATATTTCTCAAGAATTAAAAAAACGACTGATGCGTAAACAAACCTGCGTGTGTGAGTCGTTTTTTTTCATGTATGCTGTCCTTAGTTCAAGAGTTGATTTGAAATGCACTGTGATATTTATAGATCGAGCAAAAAAGATGAAATGTACATGTATATTGCTCGTCCAAACTATCCTGACAATGCGGAGCAAGCTGATCCGTTTGAAAATGTTCCTGAAGCTGTTTTACAAGCGTTTGGTCGTGCAACGTTTGTCATGCATTTAGAGTTAGCTCCAACACGTAAATTGGCGCGTGTTAATGTTTTACATGTTTTAGACTCATTACAAACAAAAGGTTTCTTTATTCAGATGCCGCCAGAAGGGTTAATTAACCCGAATGCAGTTGAACCAGAGGGCTTACGTGGTGCATGAAGATCAAACTGGAATAATGAATCAATTATTTTCTTTTTTGGATGTTATTCCTGAAGGTGTTATTGCTTTAGCAGCTTATGGAATAGGCGCTATTATTGCTTTGTGGTGTTGGTGGCGATTAATGCGCCGTCTTCCTACTACTTTGGGTGCAATTAGCTGGCTGATTGTATTTGCTATTTTAGTTACACCAACAGTATCTGAAGGACCGAATGCATCTGTAGCACCTGCTATTTTTGGACTCCTTTTTGGTGTTTTAACTAAAGACAGTCCGTTAATTTGGTCAAATTTATCTTTAATTCTGTTTGTAGTTGGTCTAGGTTTGGTGATTGGATATTGTTGGTCAAAATATTCAACAAACAAAAACATGCGTTCCATCTAACCATTGAAATAGAAAAATAAGGTCTTTACATGTCTGCTGATACCCAACATTTTACCGGTACAGATCAATATATTGCGACTGATAGTCTTAAGCTTGCTGTAAAAGCAGCTCGTGCTTTGCAAAAGCCTTTACTGATTAAGGGTGAACCAGGCACGGGTAAAACTTTACTTGCTGAACAAGTAGCACAAAGTTTGGGTTTAAAACTGATTACTTGGCATATCAAATCTACAACTAAAGCGCAGCAAGGGTTGTATGAATATGATGCAGTTTCTCGTTTAAGAGACAGCCAGTTAGGCGATGACCGAGTTTACGATATTAAGAACTACATTAAACCCGGTAAACTGTGGGAAGCTTTCACCAGTGAAGAGCGTTGCGTATTATTAATTGATGAAATTGATAAGGCCGATATTGAGTTTCCAAATGACTTATTGCATGAACTCGATAAAATGTCTTTTTATGTTTATGAAACGAATGAAACAATTACGGCAACGCAACGCCCAATTGTAATTATTACTTCAAATAATGAAAAAGAATTACCAGATGCTTTCTTGCGCCGTTGCTTCTTCCACTATATTGAGTTTCCAGATGAAGCCACAATGCGAGAAATCATTGCGGTTCATTTCCCAAATATCTCTGCAACATTGGTGAACGAAGCTTTACAAGTTTTCTTTAAACTACGTGAAATTCCTAATTTAAAGAAACCACCATCAACCTCTGAGTTGATTGATTGGTTAAGCTTACTCATGGCAGATGATATGCCTGAAGATGTATTACGTAATCGAGATACATCTAAAGCTATTCCACCTTTATATGGTGCTCTCATCAAAAACGAGCAAGATGTACAACTTCTCGAACGCTTGGCTTTCATGTCGCGACGTTAAAGGAGGGAATAACCCATGTTTGTGCGGTTATTTTACACCTTACGTAAATATGGTGTTCCAGTTACCACGCGTGAACTCATTGACTTAAACCGTGCAGTGAGTGAAGGCTTGGTTTTTGCTGACCAAGATGAGTTCTATCAACTTGCTAAAACTATTTTAGTTAAAGATGAGCGATTTTTTGATAAGTTTGATCGTGCCATGAAAGATTACTTTGATGGCATTGAAACTTTTGATATCGATGAGTTGCTTAAGCAAGTTCATAAATTACCAAAAGACTGGTTCGATTTAGAACTTCTCGAAAAGCATTTAACACCAGAGCAAAGAGCTGAACTTCAAAAAGCAGGTTCTTTAGAAGAACTGATGAAAATGCTAGAAGAGCGTTTACGCGAACAGCATAAGAAACACCAAGGTGGTAACCGTATGGTTGGCACAGGTGGAACTTCACCTTTTGGAGCTTTTGGTGACCATCCAGAAGGCGTCAGAATTGGTGGGCCGGGGCGTAAACGTTCGGCGGTTAAAGTCTGGGAACAGCGGAAATACCAAAATCTAGATGACGACCAAGTTCTTGGAACTCGTCAGATGCAAATTGCGTTACGACGTTTACGCAAATTTGCTCGCCAAGGCGCAGCTGAAGAGTTAGACGTTGATGGAACTATTCGAGAAACAGCCAAACAAGGTATTCTTGATGTTCAAATGGTGCCAGAGCGTCGTAATCGAATAAAAGTACTCATGTTGTTTGATGTGGGTGGTTCGATGGATGCGCACATTGCCCAATGCGAAAAACTCTTTAGTGCTGCTAAAAGTGAGTTTAAGACACTCGAATACTTTTATTTCCATAACTGTCTTTATGACTATGTTTGGAAAGATAACTACCGAAGAACAGCAACCCGCATGAATACATGGGATCTGTTCCATACTTACGGACGCGACTATCGTGTAATTGTGGTGGGTGATGCCAGTATGGCACCGTATGAGCTGAAATCGGTAGGTGGCTCGGTTGAATATATGAATGATGAAACAGGTGAGGTTTGGTTACGTCGCCTACGTCAACATTTTGATAAAACAGCATGGTTAAACCCTGAAACTGAAGGGTATTGGCATTACACTCAAACCATTGGTTGGATTAAAGAGATTTTTGAAAACCATATGTATCCAATGACCTTAAAAGGCATTGAGGACTTAACACGCTACCTTTCTCGATAAACTTGATAACTTTAATAATTTAAAAAGAGGGATGATATGCAACATCAAATTAATGGTATTGCTTTGCCAAATGAACAGGGATTTTTTGGTGAATATGGAGGCCAATTTATTCCTCCGCATTTAAAAGAAGCAATGGATGAAATTAATGTTGCTTATGAAGAAATTCGACATACACCAGAATTTCAAAATGAATTATCGGACCTCTTTTCAAATTATGTAGGTCGTCCAAGTCCGTTATTTCATGCGAAGCGTCTATCTGAACAGTTAGGTGGCGCACAAATTTATTTAAAACGTGAAGACTTAAATCATACAGGTGCTCATAAAATTAATCACTGTTTAGGTGAGGCTCTACTTGCTAAATATATGGGCAAAAAGAAAGTTATTGCCGAGACTGGTGCGGGACAGCATGGCGTTGCTTTAGCGACGGCTTGTGCTTTAGTTGGTATTCCATGTGAAATTCACATGGGACAAGTCGATATTGAAAAAGAACACCCTAATGTGGTCAAAATGAAAATTTTGGGTGCTCATTTAGTTTCAGTAACACGTGGTACAGCAACCTTAAAAGATGCTGTAGATAGCGCGTTTGAAGAATATTTAAAAGACCCTAAAAACTTTATTTATGCAATTGGTTCTGTAGTTGGACCACATCCATTTCCAAAAATGGTTCGAGATTTTCAATCGATTATTGGCAATGAAATTAAAGAGCAGACGCATCATCGTTTTGGTAAAAACCCAGATTATGTTGTCGCATGTGTTGGTGGTGGTTCAAATGCAATCGGTGCCTTTACAGCATTTCTAAATGATTCGGATGTGAAATTGGTTGGGGTTGAACCAGCAGGACATGGTTTAGAAACTCACATGCATTCGGCAACTTTAACCTTAGGGAAACCAAGTCAAATTCATGGTATGGCATGTTACGTGCTTGAAAATGAAGCTGGTGAACCGTTACCCGTGCATTCTATTGCTTCAGGATTGGACTATCCTGGTGTTGGTCCACAGCATAGTTTCTTAAAAGATTTAGGCCGTGTGGAATATAGCACTGCAACTGACCAAGAATGTTTGGATGCTTTTATGACCTTATCTCGTGTAGAAGGAATTGTTCCTGCGCTTGAAAGCTCACACGCTGTCGCATGGGCAATACGAGAAGCACCAAAGCTGTCGAAAGAAACCATGATTGTGATTAATCTTTCTGGTCGTGGAGACAAAGATTCGGATTATGTGGCAGAAAAACTTAAGCTTTAAACCAACTAAACACAAAAAGCGGTTGAACTTCAAAGATCGCTTTTTTATTTCATAGACTGAATTTATCCTTTCTTAAAAGTTCATTATTTCTTAATTAAAACAAAGTATTCTGATTTTAAGCTGTGATTGTTAGAGATAGGTGTGTAAAACACTGCTTCACAGGGCAAAGCGTTGCGTTGCTTTGTCTCACTCAGTAGAATAGTCACTTTGCAAAATTTGCCTTTGGAGACGCCTAAGTGGAGCGACCGACGATTAGCCCTGAACATTTACAGGAAGCTGCTGAAAATTTATCTACAATTCGAGATTTTATTCGCTTTGGGGTATCAGCATTACGTCAACATGATGCACATTTAGGACAAGGTACTGAAGATTATTTTGCAGAAAGTTCTGCATTAGTTTTACAAACCTTATCTCTTGAATGGTCAGCAGACTCAGAGATTTTAGACGCTAAGCTTTTGCCAAGTGAAAAAGCAGAATTCTTAAGTTTGTTAGAACGTCGTATTAATGACCGTATTCCGACTTCTTATTTATTAAATTTAGCTTACTTCTTTAATAAGCCATTTTATGTGGATGAGCGCGTACTTATCCCGCGTTCACCAATTGCTGAATTAATTGAACAGCGCTTTGCACCATATTGCTTAGATGAAAATGGTCAAATGCGTGAAGCACTTAACAACCTGCCAGAAAATGCTAAACCTAAAACTCCACAGCGTATTTTAGATATGTGCACAGGTTCTGGTTGTATTGCTGTTGCTTTGGCTTATGCATATCCAGATGCGGAAGTGGATGCAACGGACATCTCTAAAGAAGCCTTAGAAGTAGCATCGATTAATGTTGAACACCACAATAAGCAATATCAAGTTGCGTTACTTGAATCTGATTTATTTGCCAAGATTCCAGCTGAAAACCAGTACGATTTAATTGTAAGTAATCCTCCGTACGTTGATGCCGAAGATATGGCTGACTTACCGGAAGAGTTTTTACACGAACCTGAGCTTGCATTGGCAGCAGGCCAAGATGGTTTAGACCTCGTGCGTAAAATGCTTGCTCAAGCGGCAGATTATTTAACTGAAGATGGTTTAATTGTCATTGAAGTGGGTAATTCTGAATGGGCTATGCGCCAAAACTTCAATACGATTGATTTCAACTGGCTTACTTTCCAAAAAGGTGGTTCTGGCATTTTTGCTTTAACCGCAGAACAATGTCGTCGTTATAGAAAACTATTTGAACAGCAACAAGCATAAGGAGTTGTACATATGGCAGGGAACAGTATTGGACAACTCTTTCGTGTAACGACATGTGGTGAGTCTCATGGCGTTGGCTTAATGGCAATTGTTGATGGTGTGCCACCTGGTCTTGAGTTAACCGAAGAAGATCTACAAAAAGATCTGGACCGCCGTAAGCCGGGTACATCAAAATTTGCGACTCAGCGCAAAGAACCTGATCAGGTTGAAATTATTTCTGGTGTGTTTGAGGGTAAAACTACTGGTACGCCAATTGGTTTACTCATTCGTAATACTGACCAAAAATCGAAAGATTATGGAAATATTGCGCAAACCTTTAGACCGGGTCATGCGGACTACACCTATACACAAAAGTATGGTTTCCGTGATTACCGTGGTGGCGGTCGTTCGAGTGCACGTGAAACTGCTATGCGTGTTGCAGCGGGTGCTATTGCTAAAAAATATTTAGCAGAAAAATTTGGTGTCTTGATTCGTGGTCATGTCACTCAAATCGGTAATGAAGTTGCTGAAAAACTGGATTGGAATGAAGTTCCAAATAATCCATTTTTCTGTGGTGATGTAGATGCTGTTCCTCGTTTTGAAGCATTGGTTACGTCTTTGCGTGAACAAGGTACAAGCTGCGGGGCTAAGCTAGAAATTTTAGCTGAAAAAGTTCCTGTAGGCTGGGGTGAACCTGTTTTTGACCGTCTAGATGCTGACATTGCTCATGCCATGATGAGCATTAATGCGGTTAAAGGTGTTGAAATCGGGGATGGTTTCGCAGTTGCTGGGCAGTTTGGTCATGAAACACGTGATGAGTTGACGAGTAATGGCTTCTTAGCGAACCATGCAGGTGGTATTTTAGGCGGTATTTCGAGTGGTCAGACGATTCGAGTTGCCATTGCATTAAAACCTACTGCAAGTATTACAACACTAGGTAAAACGATTAATTTAAGCCGTGAAGATACTGATGTGTTAACTAAAGGTCGTCATGACCCATGTGTAGGTGTACGAGCAACTCCAATTGCAGAAGCAATGTTGGCTATTGTCCTAATGGATCACTTCCTACGCCATCGTGCACAAAATGCAGATGTTGTTCCACCGTTTGCACCAATTGAACCATAGTCATAATTTTGACTATAGTAAATTAAGCCCCCATATTTAACTTAAACTTGGGGGCTTTAATTTTTTTATCATATTCGGCTCTATTAAATTTTAAATTATTTCCTTGTCTTATAATCTCTATATAAATATAATACCCGCGATTTATTTCTGAATATATTTATCTGCTTAAGTAAGAAATTAAAGTCTTATTAATTTTATACTTACTCAAGATATTTATATCTTAAAACTAATTTTATTCAGATTAGTTTTATATAAGTTTATTACATATTTAAATTTTATTACTTTAAACAAATAATTTTCAAAGTCATCATTGAAATTGGGGAAATATCAATGAATCAATGTACATATAGAATTGGCTGTATGTCAAAGGATAAACTATTGCCTAAAAACTTAGAGGCAATGATAAAAGTTATTCATGACTTATCTTTATCCTCTCAGCTATCTGAAAACTGGATATATAGTGATGATAATCCAGATATATATATTATTGATTTAGACAGTGGCTATACAAATATTCTTATTCCTAAAAAAATTAAAATTGTATTAAGTAATAATCCTGAGCTTTTAAAAGGTTATCAATATGGGTTAAAGAGGCCCTTAAGGTATCAGGAACTATTAAAAATTTTATTAGAAATTGAAAATAATGAATATTTTAAAAAATCTTATCGAGAACGAATAGAAAATATAACTGCTACAGATCCATTTGAGACAAAAATTCTATATAAACTTGTTTGTTATCCAAACTTTAAAAATATTCATGCAGAGCAGATTGTTAATGTCACTAGAGTTTGTGCTTTATTATCTATTGAATCAAAGACAGTCCAAGAAATTAAAAAATTCTTGAACTTATCTGTAGATGAAATACAAAAAATTATAGAGATTATTAAAAAAGAGGCTCATCCGAACTATGAAACGATACATGAGAATATTGTCTCGATATTGCCGTTTTCAAATGAAGTTGTTCAGACAACACCTCCAAGGATGGAGCAAAACTTATTGCTCTATCTTATAAATAAACTTTGGAAGAAGTTAAAAGGAGAATTCTGATGAACTGGAATTTTTTAGGTTAGAGTAGGTATGTATTAATCTTAACTAAACCATTCTTAATTTAATATTAAGAACTAAACAACAATATTTAGTACATATTAAATCTAGATTACATTTTAGCTTTACCACGGATGGAAAAGCTAAATAGAGAATTCTTTCATTATTTTAATTCAAAATGATAATATCAAAAACAAATAATGTAATCACTAGCCAAAAGTTATCCTCAATTGTTATTTGACATTATTAAGTTAAATCTACAATTTGTTCTTCGTTTACAGCAATCTTATATTGATTACGTCCATTGGTTTTTGCTTTATATAATGCATGATCAGCTCGTGCCACAAAAGCAGAAATAGAATCGTTTAGACGTGGAATTGTGGTTGCGACTCCTACACTAATAGTGACATGTGGTGAAACATCACTACATGGGTGTTTAATCGCAATTTTATTAATCGCATTCATTAAACGTTCGACTTGTATCAAAGCTTGCTGAGAATTTGTCATTGGGAATAGTAGTAAAAACTCTTCACCACCATAACGAGCAACTAAATCTCCACTACGAGCAGCAATAGAAGAAATAGCAATAGCGATTTCCTTTAAACATTCATCACCTTTGAGATGTCCTAGCGTATCATTGTAGGCTTTAAAATAATCGATATCGACCATCATAATAGTGAGTGGGGTTTCATGTCGTAATGCACGGCGCCATTCATTATCCAAAGTTTCATCTAGATAACGTCGATTGGCTAAACCAGTAAGTGCATCTTGCTGAGAAAGTAAGGATAACTGCTGCGCTTGTTGCATGAGCTCAATACGGTTCAGCTCAATCATACAGTTTTGTAGATAGTTTTCTCGATGTTGACGGTCCGTTGCATAGGCGAGAGTCATTCCCAAAAAACTACTAAAAGTGTAAGTTCGGTTTAAGAACGTCCAATCAATCACACCATTTAAGTAGTTACTTACTAAAATTCCAACTAGTCCTCCCATCCATCCAGCAAATATGGCGGTATAGAAGCGCATGCCAACAGCACCATAAATAATAACGATTGCATACATCATCGCAGCATGAAAAAGAACATTATCTTGTCCATTCTCAATAACGTTAATTAAAATAAAAGTAATTGCTACCGCTAAAGCCGAGCCAACTCCTACATAATAATCAAAATACTGATTTAATTTTTTAATAAATGATAAAATCCAAGCGATAAGAACAATTATACCAACCCAAGAATAATAGCTAAACCAGGATAAAACTTGTTCACTTGGTAAAACTTGATATATACCAAAGCTTAAAAATATATATAATATTAAAATAATAGGCGCTCTATAGCGGAACTCATAGGCAGCACCGTTTTGGTATTGAAAACGATAAATCGTTTCAAGCTGCTTTGGAAACCATACAAAGTTTAATCCTCGTGTGGTTAATAAATCTATTTGTTCCTGTCCCAATATATTGGAACCCTGCAACTTCATAATTAATGCTCTCTATATTGGAAGTTGTCATAAAATGAGACTTATTTTAAGTAAAGTTCCATCTAAAAATATTGATTATATAATGTGTGGTTTATTCAAAATAATAATACAGATTTTTTAAAAAAGTAATGATTTTTATCTATGTTAAATGTGATAAAAATCACGACATTTCAATGATTAGCCTAATAATTATCTAAAGTTCTCCAATCCATCGAAAAAAGTTACAAATGGTCGATTAACGATTGTATCTTTATCATTTTCGGATAGACTTATAGCGTGAAATACAGATGATTGCTGTCATATAAATAGGAAAATTAGCAATGACTGCTCTAAATCAATATGGAATGAATTTAGAAATTACGCCGCATAATGGATGGTCACAACGGTTCTGGGACGACCTGTTACCAGCTAAAGAACGGGTGAGTAAACATCCGTTTTTTACGGAAATGGCCAATGGGGGATTGAGCCTAGATAGTTTCCGTTATGCTCTACTTAATTTCTATCCATTAGTCGCCCATTTCCCGTCATATATGGCTGGAGCATTGGGGAAAGCGACTGGATTTTCTGAACCGGGAGTTACAGAATCACGAGATTGGTTAATCCAAAATATTAAGGTAGAAGAGCGACACTTAAAATGGTATCGCGATTGGGCTGGAGGTTTTGGTTTAACAGTTGAAGAACTTGATCGCGTACGACCACCCGCTGCTATGAATGCTGTAAACCATTTTCTATGGAATATGAGTCATCGAGGCAATTTGGCAGAATGTCTGGCTGCAACAAATTTGGCGATTGAATGGGCAACTGGAGATTGGTCTATTCAGGTGTATAAAGGGATTCATACTTATACAGATCATCCTGAAGTAACGATTGATAAACGTTCTTTAGCTTGGTTGCGCGCTCATGCACATTATGATGATCTTCATCCTTATGAAGCTATGGAGTTGATTAAACGCTTATGCAATGATCGTCCTGACTGGCAGCAAAAAGCATTTCATGCTGCTGAAGAAGGGCTGCGATATTATGAATTAGCTTTGGACGACTGCTATAGGATACAGCTTCAAGCCTCTGCTTGATCTAGCCTTAAAAAGGGAGAATATCGTATGGATATTCTCCCTTTTATTTTATTCGAGCAACTTTAAGAGTTTAGTTCGATAAGGTGTTTCTTCGGGTAATAATTCAAGTAAACGTTCCACAGCATCTACACGGTCTGGTACACGACTGACTACACGTAATAATTGATCAATATCTTCAATTTGATAAATCACATGACTCAAACGAGCGTCAAAACAATCTCTCCATGCACATAAAAAAGGACTTTCTGATTTAGCTAAGAAACTTCCTCTATAGAGTGTAAGCGTAGTTGATGTGAAGCCTAGGTTTAATGCTTGTTCGGCCATTAAAAAATCACATTGAATTTCGCAGTTAAGTCTATATGGTCGTGACTCGATAACGTCGGGTATTAAGTTTCTGAGTTGAGAAAGTTCTGCTTTTAAAGTGGTAGTACTTACAGGCCGATCACCATATAAAGCATAGTGAAGTTCTTCAAGATTAATCCCTTCCGGACAAAGAGTTAAAATACATAGAATCTCAATTTGACGCTGAGTTAATGTAAGGCTGTGTTGGTTATATTGAACTTTAGGAGTACCGAAGGCTTTAATATATAAGATATTTTTTTGATGAAGCTGAATTGCTTGTTTAACAATGTCAGCACAACGCTCTACTGCTAAAACTCCAAGTGAATTATGTTTTTGATATTTGGTCGATAAATTCATAATTCCATAAAACTGACCTGTATTCGCATCGGTAATCGGTGCTGCATAACAGACCCAGTCTCTGACACTATTCATTTGGTTTTCGTGAGAGTAAACACAGCTTGCAGAATGTGTATTTAATGCTAAACCAATGGCATTTTGGCCTACAGCCTGAGTAGACCACTGGCCACCTTCGACAAAATGTACTTGCTCTGCCGATGAGCGCATAGGATGACTACTCCATGTCCAAAGTAGAGTACCATGAGGATCAGTCACACCAATGGCCATATCGGCATCTTCGGCAATATGCATCAAGTTGCGGTGGCATTCATGAATCGAACGACCAAATAATGAATGTTCCCATTCCTCACCCAGATCAAACAAAGGTGCTGCCTCAAGTTCAAGTGATGGTTTTTTTCCTAATTGTTTAGAATGAGATGAGGATTCCGGCCGAAATAAGGACGGGGTAGTATCTATTAAAGGCGATGATAATTGTTCTGACATATCCATATCGAAATTCCTTTATCATTGAAATGGCGTATCCGTAGCCGCTCAACATCTATAACTTTCTTATTGTGACTATTTCCTAGTTATCTCCTTACCTTAAATAATTTTATAAGTCTTGACCATTATCCTATTGGATAAGTTTTGTTAATTGCCTAATCATTAAGATAAGACATCTTGTCGGCTGAAAGGCTTTGGCACTTCTTCTCCGAAATATTGTCGATCAGCAAAATAGCTAGAACGAACCATAGGTGCACTCCAAATATTATTAAAACCTAATCGCTTACCGTGTCGAGTATATCGTTCAAATTCTTGTAAATTTACAAACCGATGAATCGGCGCATGTGATTTTGAAGGCTGAAGATATTGACCAATCGTGACAAGATCGACTTGATAGTCTTTTAAATCGTTGAGTAGGGCAAGCACTTCAGCCTCTATTTCTCCTAATCCAACCATCAGGCCAGACTTAGTTTTGATATCGGGACAATATGCTTTAAAGCGTTTAAGTAACTCAAGCGAATGTTGATAATCTGAACCGGGGCGCATCGCTTTATATAAACGAGGAACCGTCTCAATATTATGATTAAACACATCTGGAGGTGATAAGCTTAGAGTTGAAAGCGCTGTCTCTAAACGACCGCGAAAATCTGGTACTAAAATCTCAATCAATGTTTCTGGACAACGTTTCCTAATTTCTTCAATACACTTTACAAAATGGGCAGCTCCGCCATCATGTAGATCGTCGCGGTCTACAGAGGTAATCACGACATACTTTAAGTTTAGATTTGCGACTGTTTCTGCCAGATGCTTAGGTTCATCTTCATCTAGCGGTTTTGGGCGACCATGAGCGACATCACAAAATGGGCAGCGACGAGTACAAATATCGCCCATAATCATAAATGTTGCCGTACCACCACCAAAACATTCAGGTAGATTTGGACATGCGGCTTCTTCACAAACACTATGTAGCTTTTGTTGGCGCAGCAAATTCTTTATGCGTTTAATTTCTTCAAAATCGGTTATTTTCGCTCTAATCCAGTCCGGTTTAGTCGGTAACTCTTCTGTAGGTAAAATTTTAATCGGAATGCGAGCAACTTTATCCGCTCCTCTTAATTTAATACCAGTTTCTATTTGCCTTTTTAAGTCCATATATAAAATTCCATTTTATATTAAATAACTTTTAACTAGACTCTATATAATAAAAATCCTTATAATTTAAATAAAGGATATGGAGTTTATTAATGAGCGTAGTACACAGCTAATATTATAAATTAATAAAGGTTGGTTAAAGGTTTGTTTCACAAGCCAATGAAATGTATTAAAATTTTTTTATTTTATTTTTGCTTTACAAGTTTTTGAAAAATAAAAAATTATATCCATAAAAATCATTAAAAAATTTTTAGTCTAATAGCATATTAAATTAAATTGAGCTTTATTATTTATAGCGAAATATATAACTCTCGCTGAAACTTGGTTGATTTTTAATAATCAAGATAATAAAGGAAAAGGATATGCAATTAACGGAAGAGCAATTACTCGCAGCATATAAACGCATGCGCGATATTCGTGAATTTGAGGATCGACTTCACGAAGAAAATACCAATGGTGATATTCCTGGCTTTATTCACTTATACAGTGGTGAAGAAGCTGTAGCAGTCGGGATTTGCGAAAATTTAACCGACAAAGACTATATCACTTCAACACACCGTGGACATGGACACTGTATTGCAAAAGGTTGTGACATTCACGCCATGATGCTGGAAATTTTCGGTAAAGATGACGGGCTATGCCGTGGAAAAGGCGGTTCTATGCATATTGCTGATTTAGATAAAGGTATGCTCGGTGCCAACGGGATTGTGGGTGGTGGACCTCCTCTAGCAATTGGTGCGGCGTTGACAGCGAAAACCTTAAAGACTGGTGGTGTCGGACTGTCTTTTACAGGCGACGGTGGTTCAAACCAAGGCCTTACTTTTGAAGCAATGAACATGGCTGTTGTTCTTAAACTTCCAGTAATTTTCGTTTTCGAAAATAACGGTTTTGGTGAAGGTACTGGTCATGATTACGCAGTAGGAAGCAAAGACATTGCAGGTCGTGCAGCAGGTTTTGGTTTGCCTGCGGTTAAAGTTGACGGTACAGACTTCTTTGCCGTCTATGAAGCCGCTCAAACTGCTATTGAACGTGCACGTCGTGGTGAAGGTCCGAGTGTGATTGAAACCATTACAAACCGTTTTTATGGCCACTTCGAAGGTGACCCTGGCTTGATTCGTTCTAAAGAAGAAGTAGAGTTCATCAAAGAAAATAAAGATCCTTTGAAAATTTTCCGCGAAAAAGTCAAAGGCAAAATTGATGAAGCCAAACTAGACGAGATTGATGCAGCTTCTAAGGCAAATGTTGATGATGCCGTTGCTAAAGCTCGTGCTGCGGCTTATCCAAAACCAGAACAACTCCTTACTGACGTCTATGTCTCTTACTAAAGGAATAGTAAAGATGCCAAATAAAAGTTTTCGTAATGCAATTAAAGAAGCCATTGAATCAGAAATGCGTCGTGACCCAACTGTATTTGTTGTTGGTGAAGATGTTCGTGGTGGGCACGGCGGTAAAAATACCGAAGAGAACGAGCTTGAAGGCTTCGGTGGGGTACTTGGTGTAACCAAAGGTTTATGGACGGAGTTTGGTTCAGAACGTGTGATTGATACACCAATTACCGAGTCTGCAATTATCGGTATGGCCGCCGGTGCGGCTGCAACAGGTTTACGTCCTGTTGCTGATTTAATGTTTATGGATTTCTATGGCGTGTGTCATGACATGCTTTATAACCAAGCCGCTAAATTCCGTTATATGTTTGGCGGAAAAGCAAAAGCGCCAATGGTTGTACGTGGCATGATTGGCGCAGGTTTTTCTGCGGCAGCTCAGCACTCTCAGTCACCATATAACGTATTTGCCGCGGTTCCGGGTTTAAAAGTTGTAGTTCCATCTAGCCCATATGATGTGAAAGGACTATTAATTCAGGCTATTCGTGATGATGACCCTGTGGTGTTCTGCGAACATAAAATGCTATATGACATTAAAGGTGAAGTTCCAGATGATGCCTATACCATTCCTTTTGGTGTAGCAAATTACACCCGCGAAGGCACAGACGTGACCATTATTGCTTTAGGCCTGATGGTACACCGCGCCAATGAAGTGGCAGACAAATTGGCAAAAGATGGTATTTCGGTTGAAGTGGTAGACCCTCGTACGATTTCACCTCTTGATGAAGAAGGAATTTTAGAGTCTGTTGCATCAACTGGGCGTGTGGTTATTGTCGATGAATCAGCAGCACGCTGTGGTTTTGGTCATGATGTGGCTGCACTGATTGCTCAAAAAGGTTTCCACTATTTGAAAGCACCTGTTGAACTCGTAACGCCACCACATACGCCTGTTCCATTCTCTCCAGTTTTAGAAAAAGAATGGATTCCAAGTGTAGAGCGTATTGAGCAAGCTGTGCGAAAAACATTGGAGGCTTAGGATGAGCGAAATTAAAACGCTGGAGATCCCGAAATGGGGATTATCCATGGAAGAAGGTACTATTGCCCAATGGTTGATTAAAGAAGGCGATAGCTTTAATAAAGGCGATGAAATTTGTGAAATTGAAACCACAAAAATCGTCAATGTATTAGAAGCGCCTTTTGCTGGAACACTCCGTAAAATTTTAGCGAAAGATGGTGATACTTTACCTGTTGGTGGTCTTATTGCCGTATGTGCTGAAAGCCAAGTTTCTGATGCAGAAATTGAGCAATTTATTGCATCACTAGGTGGTTCAGCAGCTAAAGCCCCTGAAGCATCTTCGGAGCAAAGTAAAGCAGAAACATCTGCACCTGTTGCTGAAAAAGCAGAACAACCACAGTCTGTAGCTGCAAGTGCTCCAGTTCCAGTAAAGACTGCTAAAGGTGACTACGCTGTACCCGAGTCATTACAAGGCTATCAAGCATCTGATGAATTGTTTACAACACCGCATGCGTTAAAGCTTGCAGAAAAGCACAATGTGAACTTGGCAAAAGTCACAGGTTCTGGTCGTGAAGGACGTATTAGTGTTCAAGACATCCAGAAAGCTGTGCAGGCTGCTGGTGGTCAATGGCCTGATATTAAGCAGCAAACTCAAGCTAAAGTGGTTAAATCTACGGCCGATGATAGCCAAGTTTTAGCGACGCCTGTAGCACGTCGTTTAGCAAAGCAATGGGACATTAACCTAAATGACTGCCGTGTTTCAGGTACTCGTGGTCGCGTCTGTAAAGAAGATGTTGAGGCAGTTTACTATCGTAACAACCCAACGTCGGTAAATGAACAATCTGCTCAATGTGCTGTTGCTCAACCACAATCCACCGTTACAACTGTGGCGATGAATGGGATGCGTAAAGCGATTGCTTCACGGTTACAGACTGCAAAACGTAATGCACCGCATTTCCGCTTGGTGGTCGATCTCAACGTGGAGGCTTTGCAAAAACTACGTAAGCAGATTAATGAGACTGTTCCACAAGTGAAACTTTCAATTAATGACATGCTAATTAAAGCAGCTGCTGCGGCACTAATTAAAGTACCTGAGGTGAATGTTCAATTTGATGAAGCGACTCAATCAATTTTACAGTTCTCTCAAGCGGATATTTCGGTGGCTGTAGCGATTCCAAACGGTTTAATTACACCCATTGTAAAAGCTGCGAATCAGAAGTCTTTAGCACAAATTTCCGATGACATGCGTGATTTAGCAACCCGTGCTAAGACGGGCAAGTTACAACCCGACGAGTTTCAGGGCGGCAGCTTTAGCATTTCAAATTTAGGAATGTTAGGCATTAAACAGTTCGATGCCATTATTAATCCACCGCAAGGTGCAATTATGGCATTAGGCGCTTCCGAATCTCGCGCTGTTGTTGAAAATGGCAATGTAGTGGTTCGTGAGATTGTCACAGCGACATTGTCATGTGATCACAGAGTCATTGATGGCGCAGTTGGGGCGAAATTCTTGGCCAGCTTTAAGCAGTTTGTTGAAAACCCTGCTTTAATTTTGGTGTAGGAGAATCCCCATGTCAGAAGCTCAATTTGATTTAATTGCGATTGGCGCGGGACCGGGTGGGTATGTGGCTGCAATTCGTGCAGCCCAGCTCGGGTTAAAAACCGCAATTGTAGAAGAGCAACATTTAGGCGGAATTTGTCTAAATTGGGGCTGTATTCCAACTAAAGCTTTGCTTGCAGGTGCAGAGCTCGCAACCCAGTTTAAACATGCAGGACAGTTTGGTTTTCAGGTATCTCAACTCGATTTTGATATTCAAAAGCTTGTGCAACATAGCAGACAAGTGTCAGCTCAGCTGGTACAAGGTATTGATTACTTGCTGAAAAAGAATCAGGTGACTGTTTTTAATGGTCGCGCTCAACTTACAGCTAAAGAAAAAATTGAAGTGACCGATGCTCAAGGTAACAGTCAGGCTTTGAGTGCGCCACATATTATTTTGGCAACTGGAGCTAAAGCTCGACATGTTCCTCAGCTTCCTGTCGATGGAACATATGTCTGGAGCTATAAAGAAGCGCTTGTTCCAGAGCAGTTACCGAAAAGTTTACTGGTTGTAGGTTCAGGTGCAATTGGTAGTGAGTTTGCTAGCCTTTATCAAGATTTGGGTTGTCAGGTGACATTAATTGATTTAGCCAAGCAGATTTTACCAACTGAAGATGCAGAGGTTGCCCAATTTGTCAGAAAACAATTTGAACAAAAAGGTATGAAAGTCTTAACCGATGCTGTCGTTCAAAGTATTCAGATTGAAAATGAGCAAGTCCACTGTGTGGTTGAAACGGCAAATGATGTTCAAACGCTTGTTTTTGATCGCGTGCTTTCGGCAATTGGTGTACAGCCTAATACCACGGGGCTAGGAATAGAACGTTTAGGTGTAGAACTCAATCCACAAGGTTTTGTGGCAATTGATGACTATTGTAAAACCAATGTAGTAGGGCTTTATGCCATTGGTGATGTGGCTGGTGCACCGTGTCTCGCTCATAAAGCAAGCCATGAAGCCATGATATGTGTCGAGAAAATCGCTGGTGTAGCAAATGTCCATTCACTGGATCGTAGCCAGATACCTGGTTGTATTTTTACACATCCACAAGTGGCGAGTATTGGTTTAACGGAAAATGCAGCAAAAGCTAAGAATCTACCTATACGAATCGGTAAGTTTTCTTTAACTGCAAATGGTAAAGCTTTGGCAATTGGAGATGCGACAGGCTTCGTTAAAACGGTGGTACATGCAGAAACGGGTGAATTACTTGGTGCACATATGGTAGGTCATGAAGTGACTGAACATATCCAAGGCTTTGCGATTGCCAAATATCTAGAAGCAACTGATGAAAGTTTAGCTCAAGTGATTTTCCCACATCCAACCTTATCAGAAGCCATGCATGAGTCCATTTTGGCCTCAATGCAACGAGCGATTCATATGTAGAAACTCTACATTTACAGGAGTTGAACATGGTTAAAGGATTAAGCAATAAAGTCGTTTTAGTGACTGGGGCAGCTCAAGGCATTGGCCGTGGGATTGCCCTGCGCTTGGCGCAAGAAGGGGCACATATTGCATTAGTTGATATGAAACAAGATCGACTGAACGATGTGCAGCAAGAAATTCAGGCTTTAGGTGTAAATGCGAGCACATTTATTGCCGATGTCAGTGACCGTGAGCAAGTGTATGCTGCTATAAATCATACTGAGCAGACACTTGGTGGGTTTGATGTCATGATTAACAACGCTGGAATTGCACAAGTTCAAGCGATTGCGGATATCACACCTGATGAATTCCAAAAAATTGTTGATATTAATATTGGTGGCGTGCTGTGGGGAATACAGGCTGCTGCTGCAAAATTTAAGCAACGTCAACATAAAGGAAAAATCATTAATGCTTGCTCAATTGCAGGCCACGACGGGTTTGCTTTACTCGGTATTTACTCGGCAACCAAATTTGCGGTACGAGCACTTACCCAAGCTGCGGCAAAAGAATATGCCAGTCAGGGTATTACGGTAAATGGATATTGTCCCGGAATTGTCGGAACGGATATGTGGGTTGAAATCGATAAACGTTTTGCTGAAATTACGGGTGCAGAAGTCGGTGAAACATATAAAAAATATGTGGAAGGCATTGCTTTAGGTAGAGCCCAAACTCCAGACGATGTAGCTGCATTAGTTGCTTTTCTGGCAAGTGAAGATTCGGACTATATTACGGGTCAATCCATTTTAACGGACGGCGGAATTGTCTATCGCTAAAACAACATCCTGATTTGAGGGAGATAATAATGAAAGCAGCGCGTTTTTATGACAGAGGCGATATTCGCATTGAAGATATCCCTGAACCAGACGTCACTCCTGGCACTGTAGGTATCAAGGTGGCTTGGTGTGGAATCTGTGGTACAGATTTGCATGAGTTTATGGAAGGGCCAATTTTTATTCCACCGTGTGGACATCCGCATCCTATTTCAGGCGAATCTGCGCCGATTACCATGGGACATGAATTTTCAGGGGTGGTCTATGCGGTAGGTGAAGGTGTTGATGATATTGAAATTGGTCAACATGTCGTCGTGGAGCCTTATATTGTGGCCGACGATGTACCAACTGGACCGGGCGATAATTATCATCTTTCCAAAAATATGAACTTCATTGGTTTAGGTGGTCGTGGTGGTGGTTTATCGGAGAAAATTGCGGTTAAACGCCGTTGGGTGCATCCAATTTCCAATAAAATTCCACTGGATCAGGCAGCCTTAATTGAACCGTTATCGGTGGGTCATCATGCCTATGTGCGCAGTGGTGCAAAGGCTGGTGACATTGCACTGGTTGGCGGAGCCGGCCCAATTGGTTTATTGCTTTCGGCAATTTTGAAAGCGAAAGGGCTTAAGGTCATCATTACCGAGCTAAGTGCAAAACGTAAAGAAAAAGCCAAGGAGTCGGGTGTTGCAGATTATATTTTAGACCCGTCAGAAGTTGATGTTGTTTCTGAGGTCATGAAAATTACTAATGGCGATGGTGTTGATGTTGCATTTGAATGTAGTAGCGTTAACAAGGTATTAGATACTTTGGTCGCGGCAGTGAAACCAACAGGCGTGGTCGTTATAGTTTCGATTTGGAGCCACCCAGCATCAATTAATGTGCACAGTGTTGTAATGAAAGAGCTCGATGTAAGAGGCACAATTGCCTACGTAAATGACCATCAAGAAACCATTAAACTGGTCGAAGAAGGTAAAATAAATCTGGAACCTTTTATTACCCAGCGTATTCAACTTGATGATTTGATTTCACAAGGTTTTGAAACCTTAATTCATAACAATGAGTCAGCCGTTAAGATTATCGTACATCCATAAATAGACACTCAAGCCTATAAAAAAGAGCGATGATTCGCTCTTTTTTATTAAAGTAAATTGTTGTTTTGAGCTTCAATAATAGGGGGTAATGGCTGTCCTAAAGAACTTAGAGACTCACGTTCAATCAAACGCACAATAGAGTCGAGTGGTAAATCATTTTCTTGCAAACCGAAAGGTTCTTCAATTTGAGCGCTTAATGCATCTAGTCCTAAAAACATATAAGCGATTAAACCCACAATAAGCGGTGTCCAAATACCTAAAGCTGCTTCAAGGCTAAACGGTAATATAAAACAGAAACAGTAAACGGCGCGATGTAAAAGTACTGAATATGAGTAGGGTAAAGGCGTGCCAGCAATTCGGTCACAACCCGCTTGAATATTGCCTAGCTCAACAATATGTCGATTTAAGGTGCTATAGATAATGTCACTAATGTCGCCGTCTTTTAGAGCTTTGACTAAATCTTTTTGAATATTTTCTAGTACAAATTGCGGTGCATTAATATGCTCATTTAAATAATTAAGTGAAGAGTTATTTAAATAGGCATGCTCAAGAAATTTTGTAGGTTCAACTGTTTGTTGACGTAAACGATCACGCAATAAGTTACTAAAAATTAAGACCTGATGAATTAAATGTTCACGTTGTTCATTAGATAAAACATGGCTATCTCTAACAATATGTCTGGCATTAGCAATTAAAGCACCCCAGAGCTTGCGACCTTCCCACCATCGGTCATAACACGCATTATTTCGAAAACCCGTACAAATCGAAAGAATCACACCAAAGATAGTAAATCCGATCGCGGGTACGGTAGGAATTTGAATCCAATGATAATAAGAGAGCCAAACTACACATGCTGAAATAAGTACAACAAAACTCAGTGCTGGCAAGACCTTCGGTAAAATTGTTCCTTTCCAAGCAAATAAAAGTTTAAATACATTGCTTTTATCACGAACAATCATATAAAGCCTTTGAACTAATGAACCTAACTAAGTGCAATATGATACGCCTTAGACGAGCTAAATACCTAACTAAAGCTTATGCTTTTGTCTATATCGCCAAAGAGTAGTGCGGCTAATACCAAAAATATTAGCAACCATATTTAGATTATGGTTATATTTTTCTAAAGCAGCTTGTACATTTTCAGGGGTAAGTTCTGTATTTGTCTCAGGCAATTTAACGTAATCTTCAGCATTTAAGAGTTCATTTGGTAAGTCTTCGACTTCAATTTCATCCTTACCATTTGCCATGGTTAACGCATAAAGAAGGGTGTTTTTAAGCTCACGAACATTTCCTGGCCAGTCATAGTTCAATAAAATTTGCATGGCTTTTTGATTAACATGGCGAGGCATTGTGTCGAGTTGAGTGGAGCTTTCTTTTAAAATCTGATCGACAATGAGAGGAATATCGACTTTACGCTCTCTGAGTGGTGGTATAAAAATTGGAATTACACGTAAACGGTAGAGTAGATCGTGACGGAAACGACCAGCTTTAGCTTCCTCCCGTAGCGCCTTATGCGTTGCAGTGATAATACGGACATTGGCTTGAATTGGTTTTTCACCACCTACAGGAGTAAATTCACCTGTTTCTAGCACCCGTAATAATTTAGCTTGAAGCTCTAAAGGAATCTCGGCAATTTCATCTAGAAACAGTGTTCCGCCTGCGGCACGTTCAAACACACCTTTATGGTCGCGAATTGCTCCCGTAAAAGCACCTTTCACATGTCCAAAAAGTTCACTTTCTAGAATATTGGCATTAAGAGCTGCACAGTTAATCGCTACAAAAATCTTATTTTTACGTTGGCTATAATCATGAATTGCTTTTGCCACAAGTTCTTTACCGCTACCAGATTCACCGCGGACGAGCACTGGAAACTCAGTAATTGCCACCCTTTGAATAATTGAAAACATACGAGCCATTTCTGGTGAACAACTATTGAAAACTTTAGCCAAGTCTTGCAATTGTTCTGTTAGCTCTACTTGATCAGCAATATCATTCTCTATGCAAACAGGCTGTAGAATATGCAATTTCCCGATAATGCGATGCTCTGCGATGTAAATATCATTTTCCTGATAGATGAATCGCTTTCTCATTTTAGGAGTATTGATTTCAAGATACTGATTATGATGGTCTTGAGTAAGCGCTGCCATACTCTCAATAGAAATGTCATCTGTATTAAATTTATAGTGAATTGCTTGAGTCGTTGTGTCAGCGAGAAACAGACTCGCATTTGGGAGTAAAGCTTTTAATTGCTCAAATAAAGTAAAAAAATCTTGTTCTGACTCAAAATTTAACTTTGCCATTTCATGTGTTTCACAATCGTTTCATTGAAACATACTTGAGTTTCATAGGAACATCAAGCTGAGTTTATTTTCTAGCTTAAAATTTACTTATTATTATAAATATTTGATTTTTATATTTATTATTTAATTTTAAATAATTGGCATCTTATTTGCAAAATATAGGAAAGAAATAAATTATTAGGGTATAAATCATGTTCTTTAAGCAGTTTTTTGAAAAAGAAAGTTCGACTTATACATATATGCTTGGATGTGAAGAAACACGAGAGGCTGTTTTAATTGATCCAGTCGCATCAGATATTGAGATTTATGCAAAAGAATTAGAGCAGCATCAATTTACGCTCATCTATACCTTAGATACCCATGTCCATGCAGACCATATTACTGCTGCGAATTTGCTTCGTGAACGTTTTCATTGCAAATCAGTTTTACATCGAAACTCAGATGTGAGTTGCGGAGATATTTTAATTACAGATGGTTGCATGCTTAAAGTCGGTAACCTCAGTATTGAAGCACGTTATACACCAGGTCATACCAATGCTTGTACGAGTTATTTGGTTGAAAACATGGTTTTCACTGGTGATGCATTATTAATTGATGGATGTGGTCGAACTGACTTCCAACAAGGTAATGCAGGTACACTTTATGACAGTATTCATAAACAACTTTTTAGCCTGCCTGACGAGACTATTGTGTATCCGGGACACGATTATAAAGGTCGTCTGTCTTCAACAATTGGTTATGAACGCTTAAATAATTCACGTCTAGGTCAGAATCGCTCGCGTGAAGATTTTATTGAATTAATGAATAATTTAAATCTCCCATATCCAAAACAAATCGATAAAGCACTTCCTGCTAATCAGGCCTGTGGCTCAACTTCACAATCATAAGGTGGCGATATGGAACTTAAACGAGTTAATCAAGATTTTTTTGTTGCTGGCCAGATTACTGCCGACGATATCGCAAAAATTGCAGATCAGGGAGTAAAAACACTGATATGTAACCGTCCAGATGGAGAAGGTGCAGACCAACCCAATGTGATTGAAATTGAAGAAGCAGCTCAACAATATGGTCTAAATGTAATTTATCAGCCTGTGACCAGCGGCAAAATTACCGACCAACAAGTTGCCGAGTTTAAACAGCTTTATCAGAATGTTCAGAAACCTGTTTTAGCGTATTGCCGTTCTGGTATGCGTGCAATCAGTTTATGGGCTTTAGCAGAAGTTGCCCCGAAAGATGCGGTTTTATTAGTAGAAGCAGGTAACAAACTTGGTTTTAACTTGAAAGGGTTAGTGCCACGTATTTTAAAACGTGACCATGAACCAGCCACAATTCCTTGTTATAGCGTCGTGATAGCTGGTGCAGGAGCAGCTGGAATTTCTGTTGCTTCGAGTTTACTGTCTCGTGAACCCCATTTAGATATTGTCATTATTGATCCGGCAGATACCCATTATTATCAACCAGGCTGGACTATGGTCGGTGGCGGTATTTTTAAACCACAAGTAACCGCACGCTCAATGGCAAGTGTAATTCCTTCAAAAGTGAAATGGATGAAAGCAGCTGTTGCCGGATTCGACCCTGAGCATAATCAAGTTATTTTGGAAGGATGCCAACCCATTCAATATAAAGCTTTGGTCGTCTGTCCTGGTTTAAAACTGAATTGGCATGGAATTGAAGGTTTAGTCGAAACCTTAGGGAAAAATGGGGTGACGTCTAACTATCGTTATGATTTAGCGCCGTATACATGGGAATTGGTGCAACAGCTAAATGGTGGAAAAGCAATCTTTACCCAACCGCCTATGCCGATTAAATGTGCCGGTGCTCCTCAAAAAGCGATGTACCTTTCAGCCGATTACTGGTTAAGACAAGGCAAACTCAAAGATATCTCTATCCATTTTTATAACACTGGCGCTGTTTTATTTGGTGTGAAGGAATATGTACCTGCACTAATGCAATATGTCGAAAAATATGGCTCTGAACTGCATTTTAACCATCAACTTGTCAAAGTAGATGGGCCTGCAAAAAAAGCATGGTTTAAGGTAGTGAACAATGAAAATGCAGCATTGGTCGAGACTGATTTCGACATGTTGCATGTTGTTCCACCGCAACAAGCCCCAGACTTTATTCGTGCCAGCACACTCACTGATGAAGCAGGCTGGGTGAGCGTGAATCCTCAAACCCTACAACATACACAGCATGCCAATATTTTTGCTTTAGGTGATGTGATGAATGCGCCTAATGCCAAAACTGCTGCTGCGGCACGAGCACAAGCTCCTATCGTTGCAGTAAATGTTCTCGCACAACTGAACGGTGAGCAAAATTTATGTGAATACAACGGCTATGGCTCATGTCCACTTACTGTAGAACGTGGAAAAATCGTTCTGGCTGAGTTCGGTTACGGCGGCAAATTACTCCCAAGCTTTCCGAAATGGGTGATTGATGGGCAAAAGCCATCTCGTTTGGCATGGTTACTTAAAGAGCAGATTTTACCGCCGATTTATTGGCAAGGCATGCTCAAGGGCCGCGAGTGGATGGTCAAACCTGAGCGAGGTTAAGCAAAGCAACGCTTTGTACGAGCGCAAGACGAGAACTATGTTCGAGTTAAGAGGTTAAACAAAGCAACGCTTTGTACGAGCGCAAGGCGAAAGCTGTGTTTGAGCGGAAGAGGATAAGCAGAGATTAATAATCTTTACTCTAAGAAGCGACTAAAGCTTCGCAGATTTATTCACTCATTAACCAGCAGTCTACTGCAAATAATGTATATGCAATTTTAGGCTTTTGATATGTTATTACTTGTCGTTGAAGGCATCGTGATTGGTTTTTTACTTGGTCTTACTGGTGCTGGTGGGGGTATTCTTGCTGTACCCGCGCTTATGACCAGTCAAGGCTGGAGTGTGGCGCAAGCTGCACCGATTGGGTTGTTGGCGGTTGCGCTATCTACTCTCATAGGAACCATTGAAGGCTTATTTAAAAAGATTGTGCGTTATCGCGCTGCAATCTGGATTGCCCTAATTGGTGCTCCTATGGCACATATCGGCATTTTAATAGCTAACACGATTTCACCTATTTGGCTCATGTTAATGTTTAGCTTGGTCATGTTTACAGTGGGCTATCGACTTATTAGTAACCGAGTATCAGACTTTCATAACCCGCCGTGTCAGGTTAACCCAAGTACGGGGCGCTTTATCTGGAATTTTAAAACGGGAAGCGTTCTTGCCAGCATCGGAATTATTGCTGGGCTTTTAACAGGCATGCTAGGGGTTGGTGGCGGCTTTGTAATTGTACCAGCGCTTAGAAAAGTCACAAATTTGGATATGCATAGCATTGTGGCAACGTCACTTATGATTATTTTTCTCATTAGTGGAGTGAGTATTGTGATGCATATTGCAGAGGGTTTTCACTATCCAGTAGGCATTACTAGTGCGTTTGCGCTCGCATGTGCAGTTGGTATGTTATTAGGGCGCAGAGCTATTCGTTTTATTCCGTCTGCAATTGTGCAAAAAGTCTTTGCTTTAATGGTTTTTGCTGTCGCAATTTATATGGTCATTAAGATAGTTAATCTAACAAATATCTAAGTAATATAGTATTTTAACTATCTCTGTAGTTAGCAATTTTCCAAAGACGAGATGTTAAAATTCTCTTTGGAAATTTGATTTAAACCATATAAATTTTTGAGAAAGCGATATGAAGCGAGTTAACGTAGCAATTTGTGGTTTTGGACGGATTGGGCAACAAATTGCAGAGCTTCTTTTAAATCGATCGACATACTATAAACAAAAATATCAAATTGATGCCCGTTTAGTGGGCGTCTGCAACTCATCATCAGGTTTAATTGATCAAGAAGGTTTACACGCTTCAAAGTGGCTAGATAAAACAAAATATCAAGTAGGCCTAACAGAGCAAAAGTTTTTAGAACAGGTTCAAGCAGATGTCATTATTGAGACAGGGCCAAGTGACTATGTGACAGGTGGAAAAGGCCTATTTTATTTAGATTATGCTTTAACACATAGCATGAATGCGATTGCGGTATCTAAAGGTGCTTTAGTCGTAGATGGTAAAAAATTAGTTAACTTGGCACATCAGCACAATAAAAAACTATTTTTTAGCGGTGCGACAGCTGCTGCCTTACCAACTGTTGATTTGTTTGAATATAACTTAGCTGGCTGCCAAATTTTAGAAATAGAAGGTGTGTTTACAGGCACCACGAATTTTATTTTGAATGATATGTTGCAACATGAATGTGCGTTTGCAGAATCTCTTGAAAAAGCTCAAGCAAAAGGTATTGCAGAACCTGACAGCTCTTTCGATGTAGATGGATGGGATACTGCTGCCAAAATTACGATACTAGCCAATACTGTTTTGGGGGCTGATGTAAAAATTCAAGATATTCCAAGACAAGGAATTAGTCACGTTACGGCTGAACATATTCGTGGTTGGAAAAAAGAAAATGTAATTCCTCGTCTGGTTGGTTTTATTCATATTAAGAATCAGCAAATTCAAACAGGTGTTGAATTAAGATTAGTTCCAGCAAATCATCCGTTTGCTCATCTGCAAGGTTCCAATAAATGCATTCGGGTGTTAACGCAAGAAATGGGGGAATTTGTTGTCAGTGGAGGGGCATCTGCGCCTTTAGCCACAGCAGCCGCAGCTTTAAAAGATTTTGAGTTGATGCTTAAAACGGGCTGCTAGAGATGAATTATTACTTATAAAAAAAGCAGGCTTTTAGGCCTGCTTCTCACAATTTTTTTGACTATTAAATAACTTTTTTCCAATTTCTAACTTACTAAACATTAAGTAGTTACCAAGTAAGATTAATAAAATTCCAAATACAGCATTTAAAGTCCATACATATCCTTCAAAGAAAGTAGAAACTGTTAGAGCAACTAAAGGAAAGAGCAACGTGCTATAGGCTGCTTTGGCTGCGCCAATTCGTCCAACAAGAGAAAAGTAAGCAGAGAACCCAATAACCGTACCAAATACTGCTAGGTAAAGTACCGAGCTTAAAAATGGGAAATTCATTGGAGGCATTAAATCTTGGCCAGTAAATAAAGCTAGACTTAACATCACCAATGCGCCATAAGTCATTGCATAACAGTTTGTTGAAAAGATATTTAGACCACGTTTTTGGTGTCTAACACTAATCATGTTCCCTAAAGAAAAACCGTAAGTGCCTACTGCACACAGACCGATACCCATTAATAATTGTGCATTAAACTGACTATTAATCAGGTCATGCCAGAACAGTAAAACAATACCTATGAGCCCTAAAATTGCGGCTGGGGCAAAGTTTGGCGATGGTTTTTGCTTAAAAAAGATAAGTGCATTAATAGCATTAAAGAAAACAGCCATCGAAAAAATGACAGACTCTAAACCACTGTTTACATATTTAACGGCGGTATAAAAACAAATAAAGTTTAGGCCGAAAACACAAAGGCCTTGCAGCATACAAAACAAGTGATCTTTTAAAGCAATCCGCTGTAATTTTCCTGAAAATAGTAAAACAACCCACAGTAATAAGGCTGAAATAGCAAAACGCCATAAAATTGCGACAACGGGCGTTGCATAGTGGCTTTGAACGGCAATTCCAATCCATGTTGTTCCCCAAATCAACACCACCGCAACATAGAGTAAAATATTCATAACTTCATCCTCGATTACCAAGCTTAAGTATCTAGGAATGCTTCATTTTTCACGTATATATTCTTGTTTTGCACATGCAAGATCTTGCGTTTTTTATAGATCTAAACTAGCTGAATTTTGCTGAATATGGTTAACTTAAGCTCAATGATATTCGTTTTAATTTTGCATGGCCTATCAAACTTTAGAACAGCTACAGCAATCTAAAGCCAAGCTTCACGAGACTGTGGTGCTTGATGAGAATATGCAACTTGCATTTTGGTCTAATCAGCAAGATCGTGTAAGTGTCTGTAGCGATCACCACACTTTAAGTCTCTATATTCAAGATGGCTATGAAAGCTATCAAAAAACCCCTGCAGGCTGGAAAAACGGCGGTGGGCCGGGGCGTTTTTGCTTATTGCCTGAGCATCAGGAGTCGACTTGGGACATACGTGGTGGGCTTAAATTCGTTCACTTGTATTATACCGACCAACATTTGCGTGATGTTGCCGAAAAAATATGGGACAAAGAACCTAATCAAATTGAACTAAACGAAGTTGTTTTTAACGATGACGAAAAGATTCGAGCGCTTTATCAGTTTTTCTTGCTAGATTGTGATTGGAAAGATTCAGCAAACCATTTACAAATGAGTACAACTGCCAGTTTATTGCTGAACCATTTAATTCGAAGATATAGCAGTGTTCAATGGCAACAACCTACTATCAAGGGTGGGCTCGCTCCTCATAAACTCAAATATATTCAGGACTGGATTGAAGGGCATCTAGATCAAGCACTTACCTTGTCTGATTTGGCGAATGTTGTGAATTTAAGCGAATACCATTTTGCTCATATGTTTAAACAGTCTATGAATATGGCGCCTCACCAATATGTCATGCAAAGACGCTTAACCAAGGCCAAAGGGCTAATTCAGTCATCTCAGCTTTCTTTGCAAGATATTGCCCTAGTATGTGGGTTTAGTTCAGCAAGCCATTTAAGTCATCGCTTTAAACAATTTTATGGCATAAGTCCTTCGCAGTTACGTTAAGTGTCTAATGTAATTGGTTTATCTTGAGCTGCATCAAACGCAGCTCTTGCCGCATCAATATCCGCAATATGCTGCTGAGCCCATTGGCCTAAAGCAATTACAGGTTCTGTAAGTGAATGGCCCAATGGAGTTAATTCATATTCAACATGAGGTGGAACTACAGGATAAACCGTACGTTTAACCAATCCATCTCTTTCTAAACCACGCAAACATAAGGTAAGCATACGCTGTGATATTCCATTGATACTTCTTTTAATTTCAGAAAAGCGATGAGAACGTGATGCAAGTGTCATTACAATGAGTATACTCCATTTCTCGCCAACTCTAGCCAATACTTGGCTGACTCTTTGGCAATCTGAACTTTGGATATCGTGAGGTATAGTTACAGTCATATTACTTGGTTCCCTAAATGTGCCTTCTTGTGCATCAGAATAATAGTAGTAACATAATTAGTTCAAGTAACAATTTTATACTGTGAGTATAAACGATGAAACTACTTCAAATTGACACAAGTATTTTAGGTGAGCAGTCTGTTAGCCGCCAACTCACCTCATCTGTTATTGGAAAGCTCAGCGCAGCTTATCCTGATGCAAAAATTATTCATCACGATTTTGCTTTAGAACCAATTCCTCATTTATCTGATGCTGAGTTTTTGGCATGGCAAGGTGTTGAACCTAATAATGAAATAGCGCAGCAACATGTTGCACGAAACACCCAATATTTGGACGAGTTCTTATCGTCAGATATCGTTGTAATCGGCGCGCCAATGTATAACTTTAGCTTTCCATCACAGTTAAAAGCGTGGCTTGACCGACTATCTGTTGCTGGAAAAACATTCCGTTATACGGAAAACGGCCCTCAAGGTTTAGTAGAAGGTAAACGTGTCATTATTGCTTCTTCGCGTGGTGGTGTGTACTCAGAAGGTTCACCAGCCGAAGCTTTAGACTATCAAGAAACTTATATCAAAGCGTTTTTCAATTTTATTGGTGTGACTGATATTACTTTTTTGCGCGCGGAAGGGATCGCTTTCGGCCCAGAAGCACGTCAAGCTGCCTTAGATAATGCAGCAGCACAAATCGCACAATTAGCGGGTTAAAAATATAAACAGCCGAACAGAAAAGAAACTGTTCGGCCTTATTGATAAGATTTTCTGAATTTAAAAAATATTTAAATCAATAGTTAACTAAACAAAGTGACAGCTAGTCCAACCAGCGCTGATGCAAAAATCACATATAACACGTTCACGTTAAAGCGGAATAAAGCAATAAATGCACCAACAGTAATGAAGGCTGCAACAATGTCAAAATGCCCTGAAAAGCCTTGTGGCCATAACACGTGATAACTAAAAAATAGTGCGAGATTTAAAATTACACCGACCACAGCCGCGGTAATTGCAGTGAGTGGCGCAGTAAATTTAATTTCATTATGTGTAGATTCAATAATAGGCGCACCCGCAAAAATAAATACAAATGAAAAGAGAAAGGTAAACCAAGTCACAATGACTGCACCAAGTGCTCCAGCAAAAAATAGATGCTCAGAGCCAAGTAATGAATGATTGACGCCTCCTAAAAAGCCAACAAAAGCCACTACCATAATCAGTGGACCTGGTGTAGTTTCACCTAAAGCTAAACCATCAATCATTTGTGTAGGTGAAAGCCATCCAAAATGATTTACAGCTCCTTGATAGACATAAGGTAAAACTGCATAGGCCCCACCAAAAGTGAGTAATGCAGCTTTAGTAAAAAACCACGCCATTTGAGTATAAGAATGATGCCATCCAAAATATGCGCCTAAAGCTAAAATTGGCAATAGCCATAAAGCGATTGCTACAAAAATAAGTTTAGCTAAACGCAACCAATGGAATTTAGCGTGCTCTGGTGTTGGGGTCTCATCATCAATAAATGCCGGACCATAATCTTTTTGACTGGCTTTATGTCCAGCCGCGGAGGAAAATAGTTCTGGGTACTTTTTACTCGCTAAATAGCCAGCAATACCAGCTGATAAAACGATAAGCGGGAAAGGAAGCTTTAAGACAAAGATGGCAAAGAACGCCGCAATCGCGACGATCCATAAAAACTTATTTTTAAGCGAACGGCTACCTATACGGTACGTTGCATGGAAAACAATTGCGGTAACGGCAGGCTTGATTCCATAGAAAATACCTGCAATAACGGGAACATCTCCAAATTTTATGTAAACCCAAGACAGTCCAATTAAAATAAATAAGGAGGGTAATACAAATAGAATACCTGCAACTAATCCTCCAGCAGTTCTATGCATGAGCCAACCAATGTAGGTTGCTAATTGCTGTGCTTCAGGACCAGGTAATAACATGCAGTAGTTCAGGGCATGCAAAAATCTTTTTTCAGATATCCAGCGCTTTTGCTCAACGAGTTCCTGATGCATCACAGCAATTTGTCCAGCTGGTCCCCCAAAGCTAATAAAGCCGAGCTTGAGCCAAAATAAAAAGGCTTGCCAGAAGGTGACTTGAATAATACTTTCAGGTAAAGGGGATTTTTCGTTTTCCATTTTTTATCCCATCAAAAAATTGATTCATACGGATCAAGAACATCAAAAACTAGTAACTTTTAGTTAATTGAATAAGTTAGATGTGCTAGGCAGCTATAGCATACAGAACAAAAATGACTTTCTTATTATTTTAAAAAGATATTCTTCTAAAAAATCTCTAGAAGAATATCTATCTTTTACTTTTTAATGATCATGTTCTAAATAATCTGGTTTTTTCGGAAGCGCAAGGCTACATAAGAAGCAGATAATCAGCATGACAATCACATATATAAAGAAGGTGTTTTCAATTCCGGCAGCTTTGAATTGTAAGGCAACTGAAGGTGCAGAACCACCAAACAGCGCATTGCCTACTGCATAAGAGAAACCTACACCTAAAGCTCGCACATGAGGTGGGAACATTTCAGCTTTTACCAAACCACTGATAGATGTATAGAAACTGAGTAACATCATCATAAAAATAAGTAGCAACGCAATAATGATCGGCGAATCAATATAGGCACGCATCCCGATCACCATGACGGGATAAATAAAAATCGCAGACAATAAGCTAAATGCCAACATTGAAGAGCGTCGCCCAATACGGTCTGAAATTGCACCAAATATAGGTTGAGCACACATATAGACAAATAGGGCAAAGGTCATGATATAACCAACGGTTTTTCCATCCATCCCTAAGTTGGTTAAATAGGTTTTTGAATAAACAGTCTCTACATAAAACGTTAATGAACCAGCAGAAGTGTATCCAACCACTAATAAAAAGGTTTTCCAATGTTTCTTAAAGAGTTCTCTTAAGCTACCAGACTCTTTTCGTCCGCTATCTTGATGAGAAAGAGTTTCTTCTAAGCGACTACGTGCAAGCAAAGAAAAAATTGCTGCAATACCACCAATAACAAACGGAATACGCCATCCACCATCATGTAATTGTTGTTCACTTAAGAACGTTAATAAAATTACACCAAGTAAGCTGGCAAGTAATTGACCACCAGAGAGGGTGACATATTGGAAAGACGAGTAAAAACCACGTTGGCCTTTTAAGCCTAATTCACTCATATATGTTGCTACTGCACCATATTCACCACCAACCGATAAGCCTTGAAGTAAGCGCACTACAAGTAAAAGGAAAGGGGCAAATAAGCCAACTTGGTCATAAGTAGGTAGGGCTGCAAATAGAAAAGAACTCAAAGCCATCAGACAAATTGAGATGACCATCGACTTTTTTCGACCATGCCGGTCTGCAATTCGTCCAAATACCCAACTACCAATAGGACGCATAAAAAAGCTTGCAGCGAATACGCCCCACACATAGATAGATTTAGTCGTACTATCCATATCAGGTGCTGTTAGTGCTTGAGTAAAGTAGGCAGCAAATACTGCATAGATATAAAAGTCGAACCATTCAACTAAATTACCAGAGGCTGCGCCTACAATCCCACGTATTCTGCTACGTTTTTCTTCCTGAGTGTATGTCATATTTCTTCCATCATTTTGCAGACAAAAATGAGGAATTTTTAGATATGCTGGATAGAAAATAGAATGAAACTTTAAATATCACTCAATCCTGAGCACTTCCTTAAATTCCTAACCATTCATTTTTTCTAATTTTAAAATTCGTTTCTAGTAAGATTACGTCCTTTTGTTCGATTTAAAGATAATTTTACCAATGATCGAACACTTCCTTTCATTTAACTTAATAATTAATTCTATTTAAAATCAGTGAGCTAATTTACAACGGTACTTTTCTATTTTATTTCTCCTTTTAAGTTTCATTTCGAGCTTAAGTTTATTTTGAATATTTGGTAATACTTAAAAAGTTATAGCGTCAATTCCTAATAAAATAAATGAAATTTATATAATGATAAGTTCATAAAATTTGTATCAAATACACTTAATCGAAAAAGTACAGAATGTATTGTTTCTCAATATATGTAGCTGTATTCTTGCGTGGCTAAAAATAGACTCCGCACTCATTTCTAGCGCTTTAGAATTATGCACGGTATGGCAGGGAGTTATTCAATGGAAAGACGTTCGTTAAATCTTCACTTCATGACATGCTCTAAAACAGCATTGGCTTCATCTATTGTACTCATAACATCTGTCGTCTATGCAAATGAAGCGGAGGTTTCGCAGCTCCCAACCATTACTGTGAACGCTACACAAAATCATGATGCACTATATACGTCTAAAAAAGTTAATTTATCTGGTTTTCAAACTGGTGATGTAAAGAAAGTTCCTGCATCTATTACCACCATTACATCTGAACGCATAGCAGACCAACACGCAAAAACTTTAACTGATGTTATTAAAAATGATTCATCGTTAGGGGATGGTTACGCTGCAATTGGCTACTATCCAAACTTTGTAGCACGTGGTTTTGCGCTTGATTTAGGCTCAAGTTATCTCATTAATGGCCATAATATACGTGGCGAACAAAATGTGGCTTTAGAAAATAAAGAACAAGTTGAAATTTTAAAAGGCATTTCTGCTATTCAAAGTGGAATGTCGACACCGGGTGGTGTGGTTAACTATGTAACCAAAAGCCCTGCCGATATTAAAACTATTACGGTCGATGCAAATTCAGAAGGCGGCTATACACTGGCAACAGATGTTGGCGGCTTTATTAATGATAGTTTTGGTTATCGAATCAATTTAGCCCATGAAAGCATCCATCCAAATGTTGATCACGCAAATGGTAAACGAGAGTTTGGTTCAGTTGCTTTAGACTGGAAAATTAATGAGCGTTCTAAATTATTGTTTGATATTGAAGCTCAGCATCAAAGTCAACGTTCAGTACCAGGTTATCAACTGCTTGATGGGCAAGAAGTACCAACAAATGTAGATCAAGACCGTTTATTGGGTTACCAGTCTTGGAGTAAACCTGTTGTAAATAACAGTGTAAATGCAAGTTTGAAATATCAATATGCATTTAATGATCAATGGAGTGGTAGCTTAAGTGCATCGCAAAGCCGTGTTGTAATTGATGATAATAGTGCTTTCCCATGGGGATGTTATAACGATATTTGTTCTGGTTTGGGCAATACTTTTGATAAACACGGAAATTATGACATTTATGACTTCCGCAGCCCAGATGATACACGTATTACTAACCAGTTCGCTGCTGGGTTAAATGGTCAATTCAACACTGCTAATATCCAGCATCAAATCGCTTTCGAATTACAACGTACATATAAAACCTTAAAGCACCATACACCACTGAATGTAGCGGTAGGAACAGGCAATATCTATGAAGATACGATTGACTATAGTCCGTCATCGGAAAGCTTAGGTGATCGTTATAAAGCCTTAGAAAGTGATCAGACTGCATTTACTATATCTGACCGAGTTCAATTTAATGATCAATGGTCAACTTTACTCGGTGGAAAACTTATTCATCTTGACGAACAAGCCTATAAGCCAGATGGCCAGCAAAGCCGAGATACCGATTTAAACAAGTTCTTGCCACAATTAGCACTCATGTATAGCCCAACTTCCGCGACTAATCTTTATGCTTCATATGCCAAAGGTTTATCAGATGGTGGCGAAGCTCCATGGTATGCAGAAGCGAATGCTTATCAAGTTCTATCACCTAGAAATTCTGAACAATATGAACTTGGTGTTAAGCAACAAATACGCAACTTTTTATTAACAGCAGCTATTTTTGATTTAAAACAAGATAATCAATATACGACTATAAATTCTGAAGGAAAATTAGAATTTGTTGAGCAAGGTGAACAACACAATCAAGGTATTGAGTTAGGTTTAACTGGTGCCCTAACCGATACACTCGACGTAAGTTCAGGGGTTACCTATACGAAATCACGTCTTGTTGATATTGATAATGACAGCTACAAAGGGCATCAAACTCAAAATGTACCAAAAGTCCGCGCAACTGCGCAGTTATCTTATAAAGTACCTTCAGTTGAAGGATTAAGATTATTGAGTGGTATGCAATACAGTAGCAGTAAATATGCAAACAAAGAGGGAACGGCAAAAGTAGGTGGTTATAGCGTCTTTAATATTGGTGCTGCCTATAAAACAAATTTTGCTGGGCATGACACAACTTTTAGATTCAATATTGATAACTTGTTTAATAAGAAATATTGGCGTGATGTAGGGGCATTTATGGGTGATGACTATTTATTCTTAGGTAATCCACGTACAGCCCAGTTCTCTACAACTTTCAGTTTTTAAAATATAGAACAAATAAAAAAGGAGCTTATAAAGCTCCTTTTTTATTTTCAGGAATTAAGCCGACATTTTTGGTTTAACCATATTATTAATCGACAAGATATCATCAAGCTCTTGTGCCGATAATAAACCTTCATTTTGAACTAAAGCCAATACGCTTTGTCCAGTTTCGTTTGCAGTTTTAGCAATACGAGTTGTAGTTTCATAACCTAGATATGGGTTAAGTGCAGTCACGATACCAATTGAGTTTTCAACCAAAGCTTTACAATGCTCAGGGTTCGCCGTAATTGTATCAATACACTTAGTTTGGAACATTGCCATTGCTTTACCGAGCAAGTCCATCGATTCAAATAGTTTGAATGCAATAAGTGGTTCCATTGCATTTAACTGTAATTGACCAGCCTCAGCAGCTAAAGTTACAGCCAAGTCATTTGCAATAATTTGGAAGCAAGCAAGGTTCATCGCTTCAGGAATAACAGGGTTTACTTTACCCGGCATGATCGAGCTACCCGGTTGGCGAGCTTCTAAATTAATTTCATTAATGCCAGTACGTGGACCACTTGAAAGTAAACGTAAGTCATTGGCAATTTTTGAAAGTTTAGTCGCGGTACGCTTTAATAAACCAGATAAAAGAACAAAGTCGCCCATATCTGAAGTTGCTTCGATTAGATCAGGGGCAGACTTAATTTTCTTACCAGAAATTTTTGCAAGTGCTTGAATAGCGAGTTCACGGTAACTATATTCAGTAGTAATTCCCGTACCAATCGCCGTACCACCAAGGTTCATATACGCTAAAACATTTGGAATAAGAGTATTAATTTGCTCAAGGTCTTTTTGTAAAGTTACTGCAAAAGCACCAAACTCTTGACCTAATGTCATAGGAACCGCATCTTGTAACTGCGTACGGCCCATTTTTAGGATGTGAGCAAATTCTTGAGATTTATTGCGGAAACTTAAGATTAAATTGTTAAAAGGAAGATTTAGTTCATCTAAGCTTAATAACAAACCTAAGCGAATCGCAGTAGGGTATACGTCATTTGTTGACTGTGACATGTTAATGTCGTTATTAGGATGCAAATACTGATATTGGCCTTTTGCATGTCCCATATATTCTAAAGCGACGTTTGCTAATACTTCATTTGCATTCATATTGGTTGAAGTACCAGCACCACCTTGCATCATATCTATCGGAAACTGATCATGAAAATTACCGCGAATCAGCTGATTACAGCTGTATTCAATTGCTTCAAATTTAGTCTGATCTAAGCTTTTAAGATTATAGTTCGCTTCAGCGCAAGCAAGCTTTACCATTGCTAAAGCTTTAATAAGGTGAGGGAAATTTCCGACCTTGCTTTGAGTTAAATTAAAGTTTTCTAAAGCACGTAATGTTTGAACTCCGTAGTAGTCGTTATTATTGATCTCTCTATAACCAATAAGATCCTTCTCAATACGGGTGGTAATTTCAGCGTTCATCATTAAACTTCGAATTAGTAAAGAAGATAATTCATATTAGATTTCGAAATGCTTCACTTCTAATGCATTTATCAAGTTAATTATGCATTTTTTGCATATCAAATTTTTAATTTTATAGAGAACTAACGAGGAGATTTCACTTACAACTATTAATTTAACTTAAATTTTATTATTTAAATTAATATCTTAATATTAAAATAAGGTTAATTAAAAAATTGCTTGATACATTGAAATGTCATCTAATTTTTGAAAAGCAACTTATTACAAAATTTAAGACTGATTAATTTAAGTGAAATATCAACTTAATTATCTTTATTATTAGCTTTTAAAGTGTAGCTTATCTAACAAATTTATATAAAAACGTGATGCATTTCACATAAAAACAACTATAATATGAAAAAATCTTAGTTTTAAGTTTATGTTAAAAGTCACAGCCGCATTAATTATCTTGGGAAGTTTTACATACTATGTACTTTTCCATGGTGAAGAGAAAAGTGAGTCTAAAACTTCTCGTCTGCTTAAAGAAGCAGAGCAATCTATCGCTTCTGCTGAAACCTCTGTAAATAAGGCCAATAGTATTGTACCCATATCTTATAAGTAGCTACAGCTCTTAGGTTAATCTTTTATATCTTTCATCAAAATATTGTTTTACTTAGACTTTTTTAAGGTTTAGGTAAAAGACTGTATGTATAGAGACAAAATTCATGAGAATGAAGTTTATCGCCTATGATCCCAATTCTGGGGAAAAATTAAGCTTAAAAGAGCATATTCACCACATGGATAAATACACCACTTATATCTTTTTTAGTGATGAAAAGGACAATATGGTGTTCAATCCACAGAAAAAGCAAGTTTTTGAAATTACTCAATATACTTCTAATATGATGGTTGAAATTTCAAGGAAGCTATATTATCTCATTGGTGAATACTAAGAATTCGTTTTAATTCAATCTTAAGTTAAATACTTTAGTAGAATAGTCAGGTTTTATGGACTGAGCTATACTACAAGCATATCTTCTGATTTAAATGAATTTATTGAGTCAGAGAGCTTAATTCCTGAAATAAGCAAGATAGTCAATTTCAGTTTTACAGTCCGTATTCTTCCCCAAGGTGCGGACTTTTTTTATAAAAAAACATGAGTAAAGCATAGGGTTATTTCTGTTTTTTATTAACTTAAAACTTGTTATTTACTTGCTTTATATGCTCTTTACTTTTTGATTTAAAATAATTTTTAGGATGATAATTTTATATTTGTATGAGTTGTTGAGTTAAATCAAAGTCTTTTATTCTCTTACGCTCTTTTCTATGTCAGAATTATTTAAATACTTACTTTTATTGTTTGGCTTTGCCAACCCTCCATCGCATTTTTGCAGGTACTCCCATGTTTTATAGTTTTTATTCATCTATTCAGCTATTTATTCAGCTTCCCAACCAGACAGATTAAGGACATAACTATAAAAAGGGAATGCATAAAATGAACTTAGAAGTACGTTGGGTAGAAGACCTTTTGACACTTGAGCGTGAGCGTTCTATTTCAAAAGCAGCCGAAAAACGATTTATTAGTCAATCTGCGTTTACGCGTAGAATTCAGCAAATAGAAGAGATGATCGGAGCTGAAGTTATTATTCGAAATAATAAAAATAATATTGAATTTACAGACATTGGGCGGATTATGCTGGTGATGTCTAAAAATATTGAGAAGCAGGTAGAAGAAACAGCAAAGCTGATTAAAAATATCAAAAATGAAACCGAATCTACGATTCGTTTCTGTGTTGTTCATTCATTAGCATCAGGTTTTTTAACCACTTTTTTAAAAAAATTCCCAACGTTTATGCGTGATTTAAAAATTGAAATTGTCGCAACGAATAGTGGTGAAGGCTTATCTCTTTTAAAAGAAGGTGCCTGCGATTTTATGATTTGCTATGCAGATCGATCTAATATTAATCGGGTTGGTGATGATATTTTAAGTGGTATCAAGATCGCTGAAACAGAGATTGTTCCAGTGTCAGCTACCGAAGCAGATCATACGCCTAAGCATACAATTCAGAGTAATTTTTCATTACTTGCTTATAGTAAACATGCTTATTTGCGTAAATTGGTCGATCAATTGATTGAAGGTAAACTGATTTATAAAACCTTATATGAAACTGACAATGCCACCAACTTGAAAGAGCTTGTATTACAAGGTTTAGGTGTCGCATGGATTCCAAAAATTAATGTAGAGGAAGATCTCGCTACCGGGAAATTGGTCATGTTGGACCATAAAGAATACTGCCTGCCACAGGATATTTATATTTTTAAAAATAACTTGAGTGATAACAAATCAGTTCAGCAAATCTGGAAGGGCTTCCAAACTCAGCATGATTAAAATTTATAATGATATGTGATGTATTTAACATATTTACATACAAAGTAATCAATTAAATAGCTCATACCTTTGTCTTTGTGATGAAAGGCTTTATAAAGCATTGCTCATGGTCTAGATTCTTTGTTAATTTAGACCATATATCAATAATTCATAAATCTAGTGAGCATTTTTATACATGCTGTGCCTGATTTTATTCCTTTTGAATGGATTATTTGATCCAGACGGAGACAATTTTGTTTGATCTAGATAGTAGATTACTAAATATTTTTTATCATATTTATCGGTTTAAAAGTGTTTCAATGGCTGCTGATGCGATTGGCCTTACACAACCGAGCGTTAGTAATGGACTGAACAAAATCCGTCAGCATTTTAATGACCCGCTTTTTATTCGTGTTGGGAATGAGATGATCCCAACCGAATTAGCAAAGGAGATTTTTCCACTCATTAGTGAAGTGATTGATAAAGTGGAAAGCATTAATAATTTTAGTGTGAATTTTGATCCGCTAACTTCAGATCAGCTTTTTACAATTGCGATGACAGATGTATCTCATCTGGTTTTATTACCGCAATTAACAAACTATTTAAAAGAGAAAGCCCCTTTAATTCGCTTGAATATTAGGCCGATTACACCAGAAACCAGCTATCAAATGGCAAATGGTGAGATTGATCTTGCAATTGGCTTTTTACCGCAGTTAGAAGAAGGCTTTTATCAACAAAAGTTTTTTAAACAACATTATGTTGTGATTAGCTCTAAAAGCCATCCTCGTTTAGATCCAAATAATTTCACTTTAGATGATTATATGCGCGAATATCATATCGATATTGATGCGGGAATCGGGCACTACCATATTAAAAATGAATTACAGAACAAAGGATTAGATCGAAATATTTTAATTCGATTACCAAGCTATCTTGGAGTGGGATTAGTCGTTCAAGAAACAGATGCGATCGCAACAGTGCCGTATTATTTGAGCCAAGTCTTATTGGTGAGAGAAAATTTACAGATTTTACCAGCACCTCTAGACTTTCCAACTTATGATGTTAAACAACATTGGCATATGTCATGCCATCATAAAAGTAGCCATAAATGGTTCCGTCAAACCTGTTATGAACTTTTTAAAGTCTAAAAAAAGAAGATGTAAGAAAAATTCTTACATCTTCTGCGTGGTTTGACTTTTAGATTTCAATTGCAACAGCTGTAGCTTCACCACCACCAATACATAATGCAGCAACACCTTTTTTCTTACCAAGGCGTTTTAAAGCATAGATAAGAGAAAGAATAATTCTTGAACCAGTTGCGCCAATTGGATGGCCTAAAGCACAAGCACCACCATGGACGTTTACTTTTGCCTCATCAATGCCGAGTTCATGAATTGGCGCCATTGCCACCATTGCAAAAGCTTCATTAATTTCCCAAGCATCTACCTCGTCAACTGACCAACCAGCGCGCTCAAGCACTTTTTGAATAGCACTAATTGGAGCGATGGTAAATTCACTTGGATGCTGGGAGTGCGTAGAAGTTGCAACAATTTTTGCTAAAGTATTTAAACCATGACTTTGAGCATATTCTTCAGTGGTGAGTACTAACGCCGCAGCACCATCAGAAATTGAGCTTGAGTTCGCAGCTGTAATTGTCCCATCTTTACTAAAAGCTGGACGCAATGTTGGGATCTTCTCAAGATTCGCTTTTAATGGCTGTTCATCCTGATCGATAACTTCAACACCTTTACGTGTTTTTACTTCAATAGGAACAATTTCTTCTTTGAAGTAACCTTCCGTAATCGCAGTTTGCGCTTTTTTAAGTGAAGAAATCGCAAAGTTATCCATTTGCTCACGGGTAAAGCCTTTAGTATTTGCCATGTCTTGAGCAAAAGAACCCATTAAGCGGCCTGTTTCTGCATCTTCAAGGCCATCTAAAAACATATGGTCCTTAATCTCACCATGACCCATACGGTAACCACCGCGAGCTTTGGGTAAAATATAAGGCGCATTGGTCATAGATTCCATACCACCAGCCACAATAATATTGGCACTGCCTGCTTTTAGAGTATCTGATGCCATTAACACCGCTTTCATTGCAGAGCCGCAAAGTTTATTAATGGTGACAGCGCCGACATGATCAGGCACGCCAGCTTTACGCATCGCCTGACGAGCAGGACCTTGGCCAATACCCGCACTTAATACGCAACCAAAAATAACGTCATCTACTTGTTCAGGGGAAACACCTGCACGTTGGATCGATTCACGGATAACTGCAGCGCCAAGTTCTGGTGCAGTTAAAGCCGATAGGCTGCCTTGAAAACCGCCCATTGCAGTACGGCTACCTGAAACTATAACAATTGAACTCATCTTAATATCTCTTATTGATGTATTTGCTAAATTTGCCTTTAGCCGAAACTAAAGGCGCCGGTAAATTAAAAAGTAGGTGGGGTATAGCTAAGCGTTCTTCCAAAGAACCATAATAAAAATAAAACTAACGGAAAATGCACAACGAGTTGAGTGACTGTAAAACCAATCACATCTTTTGCTTTTAGTTTTAGAATGCCTAACATTGGAAGCATAAAGAATGGATTAATTAAGTTCGGTAAAGCTTCGGCTGCATTATAAATTTGTACAGACCAGCCTAAATGAACTTTCAAATCATTTGCTGCTTGCATAACATATGGGGCTTCAATAATCCATTTTCCACCACCAGACGGTACAAAGAACCCCAGAATCGCAGAGTAAATCCCCATCACGATTGCAAAGGTTTCTTTTGAAGCGATTGAAACGAAAAACTCAGCTATATAATGCGACAGCGATAAATCTTGACTGTTTAAAGCTTGCGTCATAATAAAAGCGATGCTTCCATAAAGTGGAAACTGAATTAAGATTCCTGATACAGCTGGAACTGCCTTTGAAACAGCATTTAAGAAGTTTCTTGGTGTTCCATGCAAGGCTAACCCAAGCATTAAAAACACAAAGTTGTATGTGTTTAAACTTGAAATAGCAATGATTGGATTGCTTTTTGAAAATTCAAAAAACATCCAGATTAAGCCTAATGCGACGACAATAATCGTTAAGATAGGCGAGTTTTCTAACCAATCACCTGGACGCGTCGATTTTTCCTCATGTGGTTTGTCTTCTTCAAATTGAACATCAAAACTATCAATTGTTTTAACATTATTGCCTTTTGGAGCTGACCAGTAAGCGATTGCGATTGACACAATAACCAAAATAATGGTCATCGCAATTGATTGCCAAAGGAAAATCGTTTCGGTAAATGGAATAACCCCTGTTAGGTTATAAATTGATTCAGGTAAACTAGTTTTATTCGCTTGAAGCTGTGCTGCCGAAGAGCTAATTCCAAGTGCCCAAGTTGCTCCCATACCAATAATTGCCGCCGCCGCAGCAGCACGGTAATCCATGTTCAGTTCTTTACGTTTCGCTAATTCAATCACTAAAAGTGCGGTAAGAATCGTGCTTACTGCCCAATTGACTAATGAAATTAATAAGCTGACAGTTGCAACTAAAACAATAGCACCACGTCCCGAATTTGGAATACGTGCCATTTTTTGGATTAGGAACTTTACGGGCTTAGATACAGAAACGACATAACCTACAATGATGAGCATCGTCATTTGCAGAGTAAAGGGAATAAGACTCCAGAAACCGTTACCGAAGGAAGTCGCGACATCGTGAATAGGTGCACCAATACCTAACGCAGCAATTGATACAATAATGACGCCAAGTAATGCAAAAATATATGAATCAGGAAACCATTTTTCAGACCAGTCACTAATCCGAAGAGCAAATCTTTCAAAAATTCCTTGCTGTTTTTCCATAGCTGAAAAAATCCTTCTCGTTCTTATTTATAGACAGCACATCCGGTGCTTTAAAGGGCTAAGACTCAAGCTCACTTACTAACTTGAGTCTTATCTGGCTAACTAAAAATTAGAATTTACGCAACTAAAGTTTTATAAAACTCGACACCTGTAGCAGCTTGAATCTGTTCAAGCGTGACATCTTTAGCAAGTTCAATCAGCTCTACGCCTTGCGGGGTAATATCCATTACACCTAAGTCAGTAATGACGCGATGAACCACACCTTTACCTGTTAAAGGTAGGCTACAGTTTTTCACGATTTTTGGCGTACCGTCTTTTGCACAATGTTCCATAAGCACTACAACTTTTTGGACACCAACAACCAAGTCCATTGCACCGCCCATACCTTTGACTTTCTTACCCGGAATCATCCAGTTCGCTAAGTCACCATTTTCGGAAACTTCCATTGCGCCTAAAATTGCAATATTGACATGACCACCACGGATCATGGCAAAAGATTCTGAACTTGAGAAAAAAGCAGCACCAGGGCGAGCTGTAACCGTTTGTTTACCGGCGTTAATTAAATCGGCATCGACAGTTTCTTCAGTCGGGAATTCACCAATACCTAATAGGCCATTCTCAGATTGAAGCCAAACATTAATATTTTCAGGAATATAATTAGCAACAAGGGTAGGTAAGCCAATACCTAAATTGACATAAAATCCGTCTTCAAGTTCTTTTGCAGCACGTTGTGCCATTTCATTGCGTGACCAAGCCATTTTATACTGCCTCCGTGCTTAAAGTTTTATGCTCAATGCGTTTTTCAGGTGACGCATTAAGTACAATGCGGTTTACATAAATACCCGCTAAATGGATCTCATCTGGATCTAATTCACCAATTTCAACAACCTGTTCAACTTCGGCAATTGTAATTTTTCCAGCCATCGCACATTCAGGGTTAAAATTCTGAGCAGTTTTACGGAACACTAAGTTACCAGCCTTGTCTGCCTTATAGGCCTTAACGAGGGCAACATCTGCTGTTAACGACTCTTCTAAAATGTAGTTTTTGCCATTAAAGGTACGTTCTTCTTTACCTTCTGCAATGAGTGTACCGACGCCTGTTTGTGTGTAGAACGCAGGAATACCAGCACCGCCAGCACGTAACTTTTCAGCTAATGTACCTTGCGGAGTAAGCTCTACATCAAGTTCACCATTTAAATATTGGCGCTCAAATTCTTTGTTTTCACCAACATAAGAAGAGATCATTTTTTTGATCTGTTTTGTTTGAAGCAAAATACCTAAACCAAAATCATCTACACCTGCGTTATTTGAAATACATGTGAGACCAGTCACACCACTTTGCTTAACTGCAACAATCAGTTTTTCCGGAATTCCACATAGACCAAAACCGCCTACGGCAAGTGTTTGATTATCTGCAATAACGTCTTTTAGTGCTGCCTCTGCATTGGCATAAACTTTATTCATTCTATTGTTATCCTATATCCCTTAGTAATCTTAGTTTTAGCATCACATTTTGCGTTATAGAAGTTAATTTTTTTAAAGGATTAATGAGTATAATCAATGAATGGTTTCAAATCGTCTACAAAAGATCAGACGAACATAAAGAAAAATACTTTAAAAAATCACCTCATATCATTGAAAATTATAATAATTAATAATTTTAGCTTAAGCGTATGCTTAGCTCATCCTAAAAAGCAGTCTTTAATTTTTTAAAATTTATATTGAATCAAAGCTTCAATAAATTGAGTCGAAATATTTGAAATTTCAAAGTTCTTTTTATAAACAATTCCTACAGTCTTATGAATAGATTCATCCTTTAACTCAATGAGTACGTTATGTTCTTTATCAATGTGTTTAGCAAAATGCCTTGGAATTGCACTCACCCCAATTCCATAAGCCACAAAGCTTGAGAGTGATGAAATTTGATGACATTCAACTTTTAAATCGAGCGTTATATTATTTCGCAAACAATTCTGCTCAACCAAATATCGAACAATTGAAGGTTTTTGCAATGTCACGAATGGATTTGAACAAAGCTCTTGCCATGTAATAGAAGATGATTGAGCAAGTGGGTGAGTCTTTGGTAATAGAGCTAAGAAATCTTCTTCAAATAGTGGTTTGAACTCTAGGCCTTCGGTGAGATCAGGTTCAAAGCAGATACCAAGCTCAAAAATACCGTCTTGTACTTTTTCTATAATGGTCTCATTTGGAATATCTTGAATTGAAAAGTTCAAGTTGGGATGAAGTTCTAAAAATTGATGAATTACTTCAGGCAGAATCGCATGAGTCACGAAGGGCATTGAAGCGATACTTAAAGTTCCACGATTGAGCTTAAAACGTTGTTTAACATCGTTTTCCATTTCATCCCAATTGGCGAGTAATTTTTTAGCGTAGGGAATAAGGGATTTACCTTCTTGGGTAAGCTCAACACGGCGAGTATTACGGTTAAATAGTTTTCCGCCTAATTCTTCTTCTAAGCTTTTGATAGTAAGACTTAAAGCAGACTGGCTGAGATGTAGCTCTAATGATGCATTAGCATAGTTGAGTGTACGCGCAAGGGCTAAAAAAGCTTTTAATTGTTTAAGCGTCATTTCTATCCTTTAGATTGCCCAACTCATCTAGAAGGGTAATTTATACGAAAATTTGTCTAATATGATGTTTTTTTGACAAAAAAATAAAAATAAAGCAGGGGACAATAGGCTGAGCTACTTCAGTAAATTTTCCCAACAAAACTCATCTGTGTTATTAGCAAAGTATAGAGCCATTCCAACTACATGGAAAAACAAATAACCTAGCCAAATTGCTTGAGGAGCAACTTTTAAGCCTTCTAATAAAATAGTTGTTGAATAGATTGCTAACAAAAAGGTGAAGAGAATAATGTATGTAGCACTCGCTACAAATTTATATTTTGGTGCTAATTGAGGGATTTTATAACCAATCAAAATTTGCATACCGCAATTTATGATCAATGAAAGTATAGCTACAATGACTTGTGGCGTATTTAGGTATGTTAAAGAGAGTTGCGTAATTATGAAAATAATTTGCCACAGTACAAACATCCCCAAAGGGTATATTATAAATTTAATCCATATCATATTTTGTTTTCTTATCAAGATTTTATATTGTTATTCTATTGAATAATCTAAATTAAATAAATGCTATTTTTAAAAATAAAGAGTATAAATTTGTCCACCCCCATAAAGATAAAAAGATGAATAAAGCTAAAAATTAGACGTCAAAAAATTAAATGCGCATCCTTAATGAGTGAACGGCACTTTTATAATTTAGTTAGTAAGTATCCAAAAGAATATATTAATTTTTACTATTTTGAGATAAGGCTTTATAAAAATCATATGAAAGGTTTGAACATGTCATTGTCATTGGTTTTTGATTCATTTGAGTAAGGCCTAAATTGAATATTTTTTACTATCAATTAAACTATCATTTTGTATATAAATTACTGTAATTAGATGGCTACAACTACACATAGTTCAATATATATTTCACGTCCAAGTAATTACGAGGGAGATGGAACTGACGATAAAGAAGAATTTATTGAGACATGCAATATCCGTTTTAAAGATATGTTTAAAGATCAAAAATCAATCTCCACACTGTCTGAAATTGAAAAAAAATACTTTGAAAAGTGTGTTTCAGCTTCAAATGATAAATATGCTGCTGAGGAAGTTATTTATGATATTGGAGTTGGTTTTGCGGTACTAATTGTTTTGCTGGGTATAGGCTGGGGATTCTATGAGGCAAAAAAATCTTTAAATACCCCAATGATAATTAATCCCAAGGAAAACACTGAGAATGGTACCAATGGAGACCATATCACTAACGGAGTCATCATAGTCCTTTTTTCCATAATTATTGCTGCATTTATTTATCTAATTTTTAGTTTTGTTTCCGGAATATGGATATCAATTAAATATTAAAGTTTGCAGAGATGTATATGGGCTTGAAAAGGATAAGCCGATTAGTTCTAGTCTTGGTGTGGCTAAATAAGTAGAAGATAAGGTAAAGAAAATCACTATGGGGGTCGTGAAATCTTTTGTGGTCTCTATTGTAGGTATTGATGCATATCAAACATCTCATATTGGTTCAATCAGGTCTAGTGTGTATGGGGTAGGGCGCTATATGAACTGATAGTTTTTTATTTTCTGAACTGTTAAGTTTTAGTCATAATTAAAAGGAGTAATTTCATGAAAAAGATAATTTCATTAAGCTTAATTTTTTCATTAAGTGGATGTGTAAGCCCAACTACCCAAATGACTAATAATAAATTTAGCGAAATACAGCCTTCTATACCTCTAGTGTCAGGGGTATGGACGATTTCAATCGGCCCAAGCATATCAACCATAAAACTTGACGCAGATGGTAATGGAATACTTTGCGACGATACTAGTGGACATGTAGTATTCAATAAAGTTAAGTATTTTAATAATATAATTTATCTTCAAAATGGTATGGTTTTAGAAGTTAAGTTTCTTAACAAAGATATACTCGAAGCTAGAACAATTTTAAGTGCCTCTACTTCAAATATGATTTATAAAGCTGATAACGACTTAAAGGCAGCTTCACTAAAATGTGTTAAAGAAATATAGATACCACTTTATAAATTTGCTGCCATAAGGCCAAATAATCAACGGACCTTTTTCATCGCCCAGTCTGATACATCCATTTTTATCTGCTATAAGCTTTCCATGTGCTGAAGCCATCATTGAAATATTACTTTTCGTATTGCTTGTAATAAGTATCGGTTGAATAGAAACCTCTTCATGGTTAGTTATAGTAGGCTTTACCATGCAAGATGTTAGGCTAAAAGCAGTTAAAGAGGCTAAGATTTGAATTTTCATATAGGGGCTTTTTTCTTTAGTTTTTAGTAAGAGGTTCTATAAATTGATTGATAATAACGCCTTTACTTAAATCACATGTAGTATCAGGTTTAATTATCCATTTGTAGTTGTTCAAATTAACGGGATAAGCTTCTCCGCTGCCATAAGCAATCGTGTCACCATCTTTATATTCTTTTGAGTCAACAATTAAAAGATACTTATTGCTATTCCAATGAGCATCTTTAGTTGCAAAAATAGGAATCACTCGATCATTTGTATTCATTAAATAAACACAAGAGCCTTCAATCTTGATTTGTGCCTCACTATAGCTTGCATTATCAGCATTACCAGAGTAACCAATTTTTGGAACAATAACCTTATTTTGAGCCAGAGAAGTATCGGTACATCCATTAAGTAGGATGATCAATCCAGTTTGAAGAGTGAACAAAATATTTCTTTTATTCATAACTTATATACTAGTGAAAAGTCTAAATTATAAATTCTATCAGTAGACATGTAATAGTATTCATTACATTGTCTAACTCTAGTGACAGAAGTAGAAGTTATCTTTAATAAACAAGCGCCGTTTTCGAGTAAAGATGAGAATATTAAAAACACGACTCTATATTCCTGTTCTAATCTTTTGATGATTAAGCTTCAAATTGCTTTATTCAAATAAAGATAAAAAATTATCTGCGCAATATTTCAAAAGAATAAGATGAATTATATTTATCAAATTATTTTAAAAAATATATTATTTAATTATCTTTATTGAATAATATGTTTGGTATTAATTTAATTTACTCAACAATTAATAAGTTTTATCAAATAATAATAGCTTTTAAATAATAAAATTTTACTAACAAATTAACTTAAATGTTTGTATTGTATGTATATTTTAAAATTTAAATAAATTACATTGTTTTTAAATATTTTAGTGATATTTTATTTTTAAGCTCATTTACCTATTACCACTTATAGATACTGTGATTTTATCATTTTAGGTTTGGGATAACCTAAATATCTTTTGGTAATTTTATTGAACCTAATATCTATTCTTTATGGAGAAAGAATATATGTGGGAATTATTTGTAATTCTACTTTCGCTTGGGCTGTTAATGTATACAGCTTACAAGGGCTTTTCAGTCATTCTCATGGCACCAATTTGTGCCTTACTTGCTGTTCTACTCATTAACCCTGCCAATGTCTTACCGTTTTATTCGGGTGTATTTATGCCCAAAATGGTGAACTTTATTAAAGATTACTTTCTTGTATTTTTACTCGGGGCAATTTTCGGTAAAGTCGTTGAGATGTCAGGAATTGCTGAGTCTATTGCACGAACTATTGTGAGATGGATTGGAGCAAAAAAAGCAATTTTAACCGTTGTATTGTTAGGTGCAATTTTAACATATAGCGGTGTAAGTTTATTTGTTGCTGTATTTGCCATTTATCCTTTTGCAAACCAGCTTTTTAGACAAGCGAATATTCCAAAACGTTTAATTCCGGGAACCATCGCGCTCGGTGCATTTACATTTACCATGGATGCATTACCAGGTACGCCACAAATTCAAAACGTAATTCCAACTACATTCTTTGGCACCAATATTTATGCTGCACCATTTCTAGGAATTATCGGTGCTATCTTTGTTCTATGCATGGGTTTGGCTTACTTAGAATGGCGTCGCCGTGCAGCTGTAAAAGCTGGTGAGGGATACTCTGGTTTTGGTGTAGACGATACGCCGTCTCAAGAAATTGAAGCCGATATGAACTTACAAAATAACGGAAGTACGGCGCGTCAGTTTTTAGCTTTTGTACCTCTTATTCTTGTTGCTGTAATGAACAAATATTTGTCTAAAGCAATCAAAGAGTGGTATCCAAATGGTTTTGATTTTGCCACTGTCGGTCTAGCGGATTACACCGTGGATGTTGCGAAAACTGGTGCGATCTGGGCGGTGGGCCTTGCGCTGATTGTTGGGATTATTTCTGCAATTTTGTTTGATTATCAGCGTGTAGTGACGAATTTTAAAGAGGGCATTAATGCCAGTATTGGTGGCTCACTTTTAGCAGTGATGAATACGGCTTCTGAGTATGGTTTCGGTGCAATTATTGCGTCATTACCGGGTTTTGCTCTGATTAGCCATGCAATGAGCAGTACCTTTACAAATCCATTAGTCAATGGGGCTGTGACCACAACCGTTTTAGCGGGTATTACCGGTTCAGCTTCAGGTGGTATGAGTATCGCTTTAAGTGCGATGGCTGAACAATATAACGCCGCGATTTTAGCTGCGGGTATTCCACCAGAAGTCATGCACCGTGTGGTTGCGATGGCGTCAGGCGGTATGGATACACTTCCGCATAATGGTGCTGTTATTACTTTACTGGCTGTTACTGGGTTAACCCATAAACAATCGTATAAAGATATTTTTGCAGTTACGGTAATTAAAACATTAGCGGTATTTGTGGTCATTACGGTCTTTACCGTAACGGGTATTGTTTAAATCAGCGCGTTATAAGTATTAAGGAGTAAATAGATGACGAAACTTTTAGAAGGTAAGGTCGCTTTTATTACAGGTTCTGCAAGTGGTATCGGTCTAGAGATTGCTAAGAAATTTGCTCAAGAAGGTGCCAAAGTTGCTATTTCTGATATGAATGCTGAAAAGTGTCAAGAAACGGCGAACTCACTTAAAGAGCAAGGTTTTGATGCATTATCTGCACCATGCGATGTGACTGATGAAGATACTTATAAACAAGCCATTGAGCTTACTCAAAAGACTTTTGGTACGGTTGATATCTTAATTAATAATGCTGGTTTCCAACACGTTTCATCTATTGAAGAGTTTCCAACGGCTGTTTTTCAAAAGTTGGTTCAGGTCATGTTAACTGGGGCGTTTATTGGCATTAAACATGTTTTTCCAATTATGAAAGCTCAAAAATATGGTCGTATTATTAATATGGCCTCAATTAATGGCTTGATTGGTTTCGCTGGAAAAGCAGGTTATAACAGTGCTAAACACGGCGTAATTGGCCTAACAAAAGTTGCGGCATTAGAATGTGCACGCGATGGTATTACGGTAAATGCTCTATGCCCGGGTTATGTAGATACACCGTTGGTTCGTGGTCAAATTGCAGATTTGGCTAAAACCCGTAATGTGAGTTTAGACAGCGCACTTGAAGATGTAATTTTGGCAATGGTTCCTCAAAAGCGTTTGCTATCTGTTGAAGAAATTGCTGACTATGCGATTTTCCTTGCGAGTAGCAAAGCAGGTGGGGTAACAGGCCAAGCTGTTGTTATGGATGGTGGTTACACCGCTCAATAATTTAAATATTTTATAAAAGCCGCTTATTTAAAATAGGCGGCTTTTTTATTCGTTAAAAATTTACGATAGTCTGCTGTTCAAAATAATGATTTATCTCTACTCTATTTGCTTATAAAAATCTAATAAAATAAATTTTTTAAGGTATGAAATTATACTTTAAAGGTATTTAACTTATTTCCATTTTTAAAATTTAATAGAGTATGAGAAAGTAATCTTTACTCTCTTTCTTGATTCGATATTTTTCAGGAAAACTCGTCAATTAAAGGATATTAATTGGCATACAAGTTGCTTTTTAAGCAATAAGTTATTTAGCTAGGTGAAAAGGATATGATATCACTCAGCCAACAGATGGAACTCAATCATTATTCACGCAAAGCTGAATTTGCGCAGAATTTGATGTCCACAATTTGTGGTGAACACCGTCTAGATACAATTTACAAAGACACTCTCGATTTTCACTATGACGGAATGCGTTTGCCCAATAAAAAAATGGCGATCGGAACAATCAGTTATGGTGCAAATGTTGCCATCAACATCTCAAATTTAAAAGCGTATAGCATTAGTTTGCCTATACAAGGTCGACAAGCTCTCAACATTCGTGGTGCCCATTATCAATCTGATGAAAACAGAGGCCTCATTGTTTCAAATAACGATCAGCAAGATTTGATTATCGATAAAGACTGTAGAAAATTTCAGGTCGTTATTCCTGAGCGGAGTATGCAGATTGTCCTTGCAGATCTACTGAATAAACCTATAGAAACGCCTATCATTTTTAACCCTGAAATGCACTTAGACTCTGAGCAACTGATTGGAGCGTGGTGGAAGAATATTCAGAATTTTTTACAGCTAAAATCGCAATATAGTAATTTTTATGGTTTACAGATGTTATCTGAAGACTATGAAAATTTTGTAATTAAAGCCTTACTATTATCTCAAGAAAACAACTACTCTGAAGCTTTAAAGTCACTCTCACATCAAGATGAGCCAGCTTATATTCGAAAGGTTCGTAATTTTATTATTGAACATGCTCACGAAGAAATCTGTGCAGAAGACTTGCAGCGTTTGGCTGGGGTTTCAAAATCAAAATTGTATGATGAATTTCAACAATACTACGGCACCAGCCCAATGTCGTATTTGAAAAAATATCGTCTTCAACAAATTTACAAAATCTTGAGCACTACAGGAGCAGATAAAAAGGTTTCTATTTCAAAGCTTGCGTATGACTGGGGCTTTAACCATTTAAGCCGTTTTTCTCAAGAATATCGTGAAGAGTTTGGAGAAAATCCAAGTGAGACTAAAGGCAAAATTTTCTAATGTTTAATTTTTCCAAATAAAAAAACTGATTTAGGCAACTAAATCAGTTTTTTATTTATTGCCTAATATTTATAAACTTTCTTCGAGCTTTAACACTTGTTTGTTTTTAGATTTCTCATAAATCACTTTGAGACTAAGTGCAATAAATGAGATGAAAGTTGGTATTGCTAGAATAAAGAAAATACCGCTTAAGCTTAGGTTAAAAGTAAAAATGAGCGAGCCAAAGAAAGCACCTAAAATTGCACCGATACGACCAATACCATGCATCCATGAAACACCAACCGCGCGACACACTGCTGGATAGAACATAGCTGCAAGTGGCAGTAATGAGGACTGAGCACCAGCGAGTAAGGCACCAATTAAGAAAATAGTAAGACCTAACAAGAAAATATTTGAGCTTACTAGACCTGCGACAATGAATAGGGCGAAGGCAATTAGATATGAATATTTAATGACTGTGGTTGGGTTCAGCTTATCCATGTACCATCCCATAATGGTTGCGCCAATTACACCACCAAAAGGGAAAATCGCGGCAATTAAACTAAACTGTTGGGTACTGAAACCTGCTGTTTTTAAAATCGTTGGCATCCAGCTTGTTAAAAGATAGAACACCAAAAGACTAGTAAAACAGCAGAGCCAAAGCATGCTTGAACCCCAAAGATATTTTCCTAAAACTACTTTAACCGGATTTTCATCTGATACAGTTTCTGCTTGAGTTAAAACAAGTTTTACCGGCTCTTGAAAAGAATGGCCTTGAATATTTTCTAATATACGCTGAGCTTTGTCTTGTTGATGACGTGTAATTAAGTATTGAGTTGATTCAGGTAATTTAAGCAATAAAGCAACCACTAAAATTAGGGGAATGCTTCCACCAATAATAATAACCTTAGCCCAGCCATAGCTTTCTAATAGATAAGCTGACAACACACCGCCACAAGAAATACCCAGCATAAAACCACAGCCAGCAAGACCTGTAAGGAATGCTTTACGTTTTACAGGCATGTATTCAGAGACAATAGTACTGATGTTTGGCATGGCTGCGCCTAAACCAACACCTGTAATAAAGCGATAAATCATTAAGTCTTGGGTTGAATTGGCAAAGCCACACAAAATCGTAAATATGGAAAATAAAAGACTTGTAAAAACAATGACACCTTTACGTCCAAACTTATCGGCTAAAGGGCCAGAAATAATTGCACCGATCGACATGCCCACTAAAGCAGCACTTAAAACTGGAGCAAGCTGAGGCTTGGTAATTCCCCAATCATCGAGCAATGCTGGAGCAATAAAACCGATAATCCCTGTATCTAGACCATCACAGAAGAAGACAAAAAAGCCTAGGATAAAAACCATCCATTGTAATGGAGACAGTTTTTCGCGATTGATAATCGTGTTTGCATCTATCGTTTTCATATGTATTCCTTATTCATTAAAATTTTTTGCTGTAATTGACGAAGAAACGGTTTTCAGAGAAATCGTTTCCATGCTTAACGTCGTAATTGATGAAGATGTATTGAAGAGCTAAACCTTTGAGGAGTGGCTGTTGAAGGGCATAATTGACAATAACGTTTGCTTCACTTTCTTTGTTTTTTAAGCCATCTGCTGTTTTGAAGTGATCGCCATATACATATTTGAAAGTGGTATTTAAACCAGGCACATAATCTTTAAAGTCATAGCCATAGATGAAGTGATAAGACTTTTCATCTTGTTTGAAGAAACCAGTCGTGTTCCAGTTAATGAAATAAGTTTCAGGCAAGAAACCATCTGGTAACGGGTACGCAGACTCACCAATAATTTGCTGATAACCCACACCAAAGCTGTGATTTTTTACTTTAAGCGTTTCTAGTAACCCTATATTTTGTGCGTCGATGTCAAATAGATTTCCATTATCTTTAGCATTGAAATATTTGAATTTTGAATTAACTGAAAAATTAGAATTTTTCCATAGGTGGTCAACGCCGACATAATGTTTGTTATATAAATCCTCCATATTTCCAAAGTAATATTCACCCTTCAGCGTAGGCGTAAATTGATAGCGAAGATCTATATAGTTAAGGCCGTCGGAGTAACCAGTCACACCTTTTGAAGTAAAAGAAAATCGGTGAAAGTCTTCTTCATTTCGCGGTGATACTTTTTCAATACGGCCAATTTCTGCGAAAAGCTTATCGTTTAGCTGGCTCTTAAGATTAGCTCCCCAATAAGACGTCAGGAGTTGCCGACTTGCATCTACTGTGGTTACGGGTAAATCCAGCCATAGTTCACCAATGCTGAGTAGTGTCTTGTTATAGCCTAACTTTAAGGTCGCGCCATATTTTAGATAATCAGGTGCTTGTGATTGCGTGGCTTTATCAAAAGGTAATACCGTATCTGCAACATGTTTATCTTGGCTTAAACGAACCGCATATTGTGCTGAAGCATTTGCGCCAATTTGAATTGGGGTTCCACCAATTTCTAACGGCGTATCATGCATATTTGAGTTGTAAAATAGAGAAACTGATTGTGACCAGCTACCTGTGTCTTTTACATCTGGATTGTCATAGTTTCTGTCTATATATGCATTTTTTGATGTAAATTTCCATTCTTCATCCGCTGAATAAGCCTGAGTAGAAAATGCACTACAACATAAAATATTGATGAGCATTAACGTTTTTTGTTGTCCATAAATTGGCCATGGTCGATGCATAAATAAAACGCCTTAATTTAGAAAATGACTGGGCTTTTTTTATGTAATCAAACGAATTACATGACTTGATTGAACTATTTTTAGCCAATCGTCACTATCCAATAAGTCCTAATCTTCATCCATTTTTTCCAAATTAGATAAAAAGTATTAATTTAATTTTTTAATTTAAAGTTATGAAATTTATTAGTTTTATTATTTTTAGTGTTTTATCCATTTTTATTGATTTTGATAATTGCGCAGAGATTGGATAGTGCTTGCAGCTTTTGGACAGCCTAAAAAAATATTCGGATAGAAGATAAAGCCATAACAATGTCAGGAGTTGACACTATGGCTGGTCAAACCGTTCAAATTAAAACAGCATCTGGAAAGCAGTTCAGTGCATATCTAGCGACACCAGAAACAGGAAAAGGACCTGGAGTGGTGCTTTGTCAGGAAATCTTTGGGGTGAATGCGGCCATGCGAGAAAAAGCAGAATTTCTTGCAGAAGAAGGCTATACCGTTTTAGTTCCTGATTTATTTTGGCGTGTAGCACCTAATATAGAACTGGGTTACACACCAGAAGATTTTCAAAAGGCTTTCGAGCTTTATCAGCAATATGATGAAAATCTTGGGGTTGAAGACATTCAGGACAGCTTAGCTTTTTTAAAGACTCGACCAGAATGTGACACCTCTACAGGTCTCGGCGTAGTGGGCTATTGTTTAGGAGGAAAGCTTGCATATCTTGCAGGCTGTCGACTTTCTGAAGTGGCATGTGCCGTAGGTTATTACGGCGTAGGCATTGAAAAAGCCTTAGATGAGTTAGCCAACGTAAAGGGGCGTTTGGTTTTACATATTGCAGAACTGGACCAATTTACACCGCCAGATGCGAGGCAAGCGATTGTCAATGCAGCCACCCAATATTCAAATGTACAAGCTTATGTTTATGAAGGTGTTGATCATGCTTTTGCACGACCAAAAAGCAACCATTACCACAAACCTTCAGCGCGCTTTGCCCATGAACGTACAGTAACAGCTCTACATGAAACGATTGGGCCGAAATATGACCTAGTTGCACTATGGGAAGAGCATATTCGGCATGAGTTCGATACGCGTGACGTACCAGCTACCATGGCAACGATGGTTGCTGAACCTTATGTCAACCATATTCCAACCTTAACTGGCGGTGTAGGCCAAAGCCAGCTTGCCCGTTTTTATCAATATCACTTTGTGCATCAAAACCCGAAAGATATGAAGATCACTTCGATCTCTCGTACGGTTGGCTCAACGCAAGTGGTTGACGAATTCATTATGAGCTTTACCCACGACGCTGAAATTGACTGGTTATTACCAGGTGTAAAACCGACTGGTAAATATGTCGAAATTCCAATGTTAGGTGTGATCCAGTTTAGAGGGTCAAAGTTGTGCCATGAGCATATTTACTGGGACCAAGCGTCTGTACTTGTTCAAATTGGTTTATTAGACCCAACAGGCTTACCAGTTGCAGGTGTCGAGACAGCTCGAAAACTTCTTGATGAAGATCTTCCTTCAAATACGTTGATGCCATCTTGGTCAAGTAGTGAAGGCAAGCCAGTCAATTAAGGAGTATTTGCAATGAATATAAATTTAAAAGGAAAAGTTGCTGTGGTGAGTGGTGGTGCAACACTCATTGGCAAAGCCGTTGTGCAAGCCTTGGTGAGTGCAGGTGCTCATGTCGCTATTTTAGATATCAATGCCAAAGGCAAGGCAATTGCAGAAAGCTTTAATCATGATGTGATGTTTATTCAAACCGATTTAACCAGCGATGCGGCTATTCAACAAGCTGTGGCCGATATTCACCAACATTTAGGTGAAGTGAGTTACTTGGTAAATTTGGCATGTACCTACTTAGATGATGGTTTTAAATCTTCACGTCAGGACTGGTTACAAGCACTCGATATTAATTTGGTCTCCACAGTTGAGCTGAGCCGTGCTTTATACACTGACCTAAAAAAGCAGCAAGGTTCAATCGTTAATTTTACTTCAATCTCGGCCAAAGTGGCACAAACAGGGCGCTGGTTATATCCAGTGTCTAAAGCCGCGATAGGTCAACTCACACAAAGCATGGCAATGGATTTTGCTGCCGATGGTATTCGCGTCAATTCGGTTTCTCCGGGTTGGACATGGTCTCGTGTCATTGCAGAAGTCAGCGGTAATAACCGTGAAAAAGCCGATAGCGTGGCAGCCGATTATCACTTACTAGGCCGATTGGGTCATCCCGAAGAAGTCGCCAACGTGGTTTTGTTTTTATTGTCACCCGCTGCGAGTTTTGTCACCGGAGCAGATTATGCAGTCGATGGTGGCTATTCAGTGATGGGCCCTGAAGGATCACAGCCCGCTATTCCACGTTTAGCCGAATAGCACAGCGTTTTAAAAGCACATTTAGAAAATTATGGAGAATATTATGCGCCGTATTGCAATTGTTGGAGCAGGACAGTCTGGTTTACAGCTTGGTTTAGGCTTATTAGATACAGGCTATGACGTGACAATGATCACCAACCGAACTGCCGATGAAATCCGCCAAGGCAAAGTCATGTCAAGCCAGTGTATGTTTCATACCGCTTTACAAACTGAACGTGACTTGGGACTGAATTTTTGGGAAGAACAATGTCCAGCGGTAGAAGGTATTGGGATGGCTTTAGTCAATCCTGAAAATGGTGGTAAAGCATTTGAATGGAGTGCTCGTCTTGAGCGCTACGCTCAATCGGTCGATCAACGCGTCAAAATGCCATATTGGATGGAAGAGTTTGAACGCCGTGGTGGTCGATTGGTAATTCAGGATGTTGGAATAGAAGAGTTAGAACAACTCGCAAACGACTACGAGCTTGTATTACTCGCCGCTGGTAAAGGTGAAGTCGTTAAACAGTTTGAGCGTGATGATGCACGCAGTGTTTTTGATAAACCGCAGCGCGCTTTGGCCTTGACCTATGTCAAAAATATGAAGCCAATTTCCCCATACTCTCGTGTGACTTTTAACATTATTCCTGAAGTCGGCGAATACTTTTCATTTCCAGCACTGACCATCAATGGTCCTTGCGACATTATGGTGTTTGAAGGAATTCCAAATGGGCCAATGGACTGCTGGCAAGATGTCAAAACACCTGAACAGCATCTGCAATGTAGTTTGGATTTGCTCAAAAAATTTGTGCCTTGGGAATATGAACGTTGCACAAATGTTGAGCTAACCGATGCAGGCGGATATTTGGCAGGGCGTTTCCCGCCGACCGTACGCAAACCCGTTTTAACCTTACCCTCTGGCAAAAAGATTTTTGGCATGGCAGATGCCTTAGTGGTCAATGATCCAATTACTGGTCAAGGCTCAAACAATGCGGCTAAGTGTAGCAAGATCTATTTCGATGCCATTTTAGCCAATGATAATCAAAGCTTTAGCGAACAATGGATGGTTCAAACTTTTGAGCGTTATTGGGCATATGCAGAAAAAGTCGTGGCTTGGACCAATAGCTTGTTATTACCACCAGAGCCTCATGTCGTTGAACTCCTAGCAGCTGCAAGTCAAAACCAGAGCATTGCTTCAATTATGGCCAATAACTTTGATGACCCTCGCGCTTTTGCCCCTTGGTGGTTTGATGCAGATCAGGCTCAGGCATTCATAGCCTCAAAAACCGCAGCAAAAGTGGCTTAAGGTCAAAATATCAAAGGGAGAATTAAAAATGGACACAATTGAAACTCAAGGTTTACAAACCATTAATACTGAAAACCCAAGAGAAATTCGTAATTTACTTGGTCAGTTTGCAACTGGCGTTACCGTGATTACAACCCGTGGTAAAGACGGTCGGAAAATAGGCATGACAGCCAATTCATTTTCATCACTGTCTTTAGCCCCGCCATTAATTTTATGGAGCCTTTCAAAAACAGCGCCAAGCTTGTCAGATTTTGTAGAAGCTGAATATTTTGCCATTCACATGTTGGCACAGGAGCATCACCAGCTTTCGGGACATTTTGCTCGGGGGGCTGAAGACAAATTTGCAGGCATTGCCCATCAACAATGCAATGCTGGCGTTCCAATTTTGTCCGATGCGCTCGCAACCTTGGTTTGCCGCAATGTAAATCAATATGAAGGCGGAGATCACCTGATTTTTATTGGTCAAATTGAACAATACCAACAACGCAAAGGTGAACCATTGGTATTCCACGCAGGAAAGTATCGGATTGCTGCAGAACATCCAGAATTAGCACATTAATTCACCACAATCACGATTAATCCGGTCGTGATTTTTTTATAGGAAATAAGAAGATGAAAAGCACTTTAATTAAACATGGCTTTTTAGCAGGGACATTGTTGGGTTTGCCCTTAGTTACACATGCTTATGATTTACCAACCGTAAACTTAGGTATGACCAGCTTTCTCGATGGTGGATTACCCGCAGGGCCCGGCTGGTATGCTCAAACTTACTTTCAAAATTACGATAGCAATAAACTGGTCGATTCCAATGGACAAAAACTCGGTTTACCTAAAACAGATTTAAATTATCAAGTACTGGTTGAACAGATTAGTTATTTATCAAATGTCCGAGTAAAAGATAAAGCCAGTTTAGGTATAAATTTTTTAATTCCTTTTGTCAGCAAAATGGACATGGATGATGGCTTGAATAATGCTGCAATTAAGGCCCAAAGTGGCTTTGGGGACATTATGATTGGACCTTTTATTCAGTTTGATCCAGTCATGCGTACACAAGGGCCAAAATTTGTACATCGTTTTGAATTTCAGGTGAATTTACCTACGGGCGAATACGATCAACAAAAAGATATTAACCCAAGTAATAATGCTGTTTCGTTTGATCCCTATTGGGCAGCAACATATTGGTTCAATCCAAAGTGGACAGCTTCAACACGCATCCATTATCTCTATAACTTTAAAAATGATGACCCAAGTTATGCTTTTGCTGGAGCTAATGATATGCAGGCAGGGCAAGCAATTCATGCAAACTTTGCAACGGACTATGCTATTACTGAACAGTTTCGCTTAGGACTGAATGGTTATTGGCTAAAACAAGTCACTGATACCGAAGTCGATGGTGAAAAAGTCAAAGGTCGACGTGAACAAGTTTGGGCAATTGGTCCGGGTGCGATGTATAGTTTTTCTAAAAATGATCACTTGGTTGCAAATGCATATTTTGAGCAAGATGCTGAAAACCGACCAGAAGGAACACGCTTACAAGTTCGTTATGTTCATCATTTCTAAGTCATAAAAAAAGCCTTTTATATTTATTGATATAAAAGGCTTTATCTATTTTTAGTTTACGAAAAAATTGAAGTAATTAAGCCTGAGCCTTCACTTTGACCAGAACGGCGGGGAGAAGAAGGGAACTCACCATAACGGCGTTTATATTCTTGAGAAAAACGACCTAAATGGCTAAATCCCCATTTAAAAGCAATGTCAGTGACAGAGAGATTTTCATTGTGCATCAGCTCTAAATGAGCTTGTTCAAAGCGTAATTCTTTTAAATAAGACATTGGGGTTGTCCCCAAATAGTTTTTAAAACCAGTAAATAGGGTTCTTACGCTCACGCCTGCATGCTCGGCCAGAATTTCGACGTTAAGCGGCTCGTGTAAATGTTCTTTAATATAGGCTTCTGTGCGCTTCACGAAATAAGGAGAGACTGTTTTTTCTTTATACTGATCAATTTTATGTAACGCATTATTAGGTTGACCATAAATGAGTGCATTAAACAAATTTGACTCAAATTGTTTAAAGGCTAAAGGATGATGAAGAGGATGTTGTTCACAAGCCAAAGCATCCATCAATGTTCTAACGAGCTGTAAAAAGTAGGCTCCACTTTGTGTAGCAAAGTCTAATTTTGGGTCGAAAACGAGTAAGTTGTTTTCTGAATCGGCAATGTGCTGACGGCAATGGTAAGTAAAATCATCCTTTGAAACTTTTAGAATGAGCTGTGGTGAGTTCGCGTGCCAGCGCATACGTAAAGATTGCTGAGGAGAAATAAGAGAAGCAACTTGAGAATAAGAAATAAACTTTTGAGAACCAAACTCGATTTCTGCGTAGCCTTGAGTTGGAATTTGAATGAGGTAAAAGTTATCAAGGTGATCTGGTTCAATAATGACATCCGCACCATATTCCAAGCGACTAATAGATAGTGCGCCTGTTTTAACATGGTGCATGGTTGCACTGAAATCTCGCTTTTGATGAGAGATTTTAAGATCATGCGGTTTAAAAATCTGCCCTACATTTCGGCAAGTTTCGCTTAAATCGTGATGATCAAACACCAGATTATGATTGGTAAAGATAGACTCATTTTGAAAATGACGCCCACTGAGTTCTGTGGAGTTGGCTTGGTTCATATTTATCCCTTTTGGCTCACTCCTGTATTTACTTGTGTTGTAAAAGCTTTAAAACTTCGCTGCACAGCAAGTAAATACGGCACTTAAAAAATTAAGTTATTCACAAATTACAATGAGATATAAGCAAAATACAGACCAATTTATCCGCTAATTAATATGATTTTCTCAAATTTTTACTTCGGATTTTGTCCATCAATTTAATACATTCGAGAAATAGAATAGGGGGATATAAAAGGCACTATAAGTTAATCTCATCATGATCTTATTCCTTAAGATCTATCAAAATTTATAGCAAATCCGAGCGAACTGGTCAATTTATTTTGTCGGAATTAATTATTTTATATTATTGATATATAAAAAACTTTTAATTTAAATGCAAAAATTCAATATACCCCTTATAAGAGTATATTGAATGATTTCAGGTTTAGTGGTTTTTAAATTATTTATACTTCAACGTGATGTATTGCTCTGTAAAAACTTCTCGCTATAAATACGATAGTTTTGCAAAGATTGTTCATCTAACCAATTTTTAACGGCTTCAATCATTGGTGGTGGGCCACATAAATACATATCAAAAGCCTGCTCAGCCAGTTGATCTTTATTTAAGTGCTCGTGAATATAGCCTGCTTTGCCTTGCCAAGCTTCAGTTGCTTTAGTCACAATCGGGTAATAACTAAAGTTCGGAAGCTGCTCTGCGTAGGCATGTAAACGCTGTTGTTCACATAAATCGGTTTCATTATTTACGCCGTAATACAACTGAACGGCGGGCGAGTTGGGCTGATCAACCAAGTTATCAAGCATTCCCAAGAAAGCCGATAAACCTGTTCCACCCGCTACAAAAACTAGTGGTCGTTCTACTTCACGTAAATAGAAACTACCAAGTGGGGCTTCAATGAGTAGGGGCTGTCCAACTTTACAGCGATCACGCAGGTAATTACTCATCACACCGTCTGGCAATAGACGAATTAAAAATTGCAATTGATTGGTTGTATTTGGTCTATTTGCAAAAGAATAAGAACGCCAATCTTCAGTATCTGGAATTTGCAAACGAGCATATTGACCCGGTAAAAACTGAAGTTGTTCAGTATGACTGCTTGCATCAAGATGTAAGATTGCTGTTGTTTCAGAAACCAGCTCAACCGCTGTCACTTTGGTTTCAATTTTTAAGGTGTCGCCAGCATTGCAAATAGCAGAATCATGATCAAAATAAAAGGCTGCATCTGATTTCACACGCGTCTGGCAAGCTAACATTTTACGCTCAGCCAAATCACGTTCACTTAATGCATCTTCATCAACATATTCTTGTTCATAAATACCGGTTTCACACTGTCCCTGACAGGTACCACAAACACCTTCACGGCAGTCTAGCGGGAGGTTAATTCCTTGGCGAACTGCTGCATCAAGCAGCAATTCGTCGTTATTTACCGAAATGAAAAAGGTTTTGCCATCGGCAAAATTAAGTGCAACTGAATGTCCCATTTTCATTCCCCTTAAACGTGATAGAAGTCTAAAACGGAATCAATTTTGTCATTCAGCAAAATGCTATGCTGACGACGAATGCGGAAACCATCTGCTGTTTGGCGTAAAAGATAAGTAGCGTGTCCGTAAAAACAGCCTTCTAAACCTTGACGGTTATAAAGCGTTTGCCATGCAACTTTTGCTTCAATTAATCCATCATCCAATGTTTTAACTCGGATGTTGTTTATGCTATGCAAAGTACGTGGTAACGGAGTTGCAGATGCTGCTTTACCTGTACGAATACGGAATACACGGTCTTCGAGTCCAGTACGGTCCGCATAATAAATATAAGACAAGCCCTGATTTGGATCTTGAACATAGTTATGGTCATCAATCCACTGTGGAATATGATATTCACTATCTTCATCGTAAAGCTCTAGATAGGCATCCCAGTCATAAGCATCACAAAGCTCTGCCTTTTTGTACAAAAACTGAGATACAGCAAAATGTAGTTCTTGTGACATGGTTACACCTCATCCATTACGGCATTGTTTTCAAAAGTAATATCCTGCATTTTCAGCGCTTTTTTATTTAAGCCGTCGAGCATTAGGCGTTGCCAGTGTCCATGTTGATTTACATAGAGTCCCTCGTGGGTAAACTCACGGCCAGTAATGACAGGTTGAATGCCTAAATCTTGTGAGTTTTTAGTTGCACCATATTCCCAAGACTGACAACCACGCGAAATATCGCTCCAACGTTCAAGTCGTGCTTGGAAACCTTTTTGCTGTTCACGGAATTCAACTAAATCGTCTGGTGTACCAAGGCCTGATACGTTAAAGAAATCTTCAAACTGGCGAATACGGTTACGGCGTGCTTCAGCAGATTCACCTTTAACACCAATACATTGGCTAATGACTTCAGTTTTATTCCATGCCACAGGGCGAACAATACGAAGCTGAGAACTAATTTGGTCCATAAAGAATAGGCTAGGGTACAAGTTCAAGTTTCTTAAACGGTGCATTGCCCACTCAGCATATTTGTCGCCATATTTTTCGACCATATATGGCATAACTGTGCTGTAACCCGGACGAACTGTTGGGTTCGGCATGTCACTAAACAATACGCTATGGCCATTTTTAAAACTAAACCAACCATCGTCAGTTTCTGAGTCACCGGCACCTAACTTGCTGTAGTCAAGCGTATCGAGTTCTTCACCTTTTGATGCATTGACTTGTTGACGGTGTTGGACTGTAGAGACATAGTTATAGTGAACGGTACTGACATGGTAACCATCTAAGCCATTTTCATTTTGTAGCTTCCAGTTACCTGCAAAGGTATAAGATGACTTGCCCTGTAATACTTCGAGTTCACCTGTTGGCGACTGGTTAACCATTAAATCAAGGAACAGTTTTGCATCGCCTAAAAAGTCTTCTAAAGAATCTGTTGCTTGAGTATCAAGACTTACAAATACGAAACCACGGTAGCTGGCAATACGGCCTTGTTTTAAGCCACGGCTTGATTTATCAAAATCTTCACAATATTCACCAGGCGCTTTTACCTTAACCAAACGGCCATCTGACTTATAGCACCATGCGTGGAACGGACATGTAAAGGTTGACTGGTTGCCTTTAGCAACGCGTGTTAAGGTCGCACCGCGGTGTTCACAAGCATTGACCATCGCGTGTAATTCGCCTTTACCATCACGGCTCACAATAATCGGTTGACGACCAATTTGAACTGTTAGGAAATCATGATTGTTTGGAATCTCACTTTCGTGACATGCATAAATCCAAACCTTTTCAAAAATAAGCTCCATTTCCAAGTCAAATAGTTCAGGCTCGGTAAACATATTACGTGCAATACGAAACACGCCATCGTTAGGACGGAAGTCGATACATCCATCTACAAAATCATTCCATTGTTTTAAATTAGATGAGGTCATTGCTCAATCCTCCAATCAGCTTTTAACTGATTGAACCGCGATTAAGCCTGAGCCTCTATCCGTTTTTTCCAGATCTTTATCCACTTTGTGCAGTTTTGATTTTTTTTAATTGAACTCTTTTTAAGAAAGAGTAGAGACTTAAATTTGTATGTGTTTTAACCTATTAAAGTTCCTTATAATGTTAAAGAGCATAAAATGAAATTTTGTGAACTAAGTCTATGAAAGAACAAAACTTAAAATTACAAATTAGAATTCTTTTAGAGCAAAACATTGCATTTGGTCCGGGTAAGGCAGACTTACTTGAAGCAATTGAGAGAACTGGTTCAATCTCACAAGCTGCAAAATCTATGAATATGAGCTACCGCCGTGCATGGCAGTTGGTCGATACGATGAACCAGTGCTTTGAAATAGCTTTAGTTGAAACTCAAACAGGCGGAACACATGGTGGTGGGGCAGCCGTTACAGCTTTGGGTCAGAAAGTCTTACAGCATTACCGCCAAATGGAAATCAATGCTCGACAAGCCTTAGAACATGATTATCAAATCATGAGTAGCTATTTAAAAGGCTAAATAAAAACTTTCATAGCGACTGAATTTTTTAATGTGGTATAGCTTTTGCTTAATCCAAAGTACATGCTGAAAAAGCACTGCTGCATTACAGTCATCTATATTTAACGAATTATACTTTTCATAATCTTCGTGTAGCGCTATATTCTTGGGTATATATCGCTGCAAAAACGACAAAAAGGTAAAAATAATGGTAAGTGATACGAAGATAAAAAAATTGGCTTTAGCCTGTTCAGTCCTCAGCATAGGATTGCTCTTTAATATCTCAGCCAAGGCTGAATCGGTTACCGTTTATGCAGCAGCGAGCTTAACGAATGCGATTAATGATTTAGAAAAAATTTACGAAAAACAGAATAAAGTAGAAGTCAAAACTTCATATGCAGGCTCATCGACATTAGCTAAACAAATTGAAGCTGGAGCACCAGCTGATGTATTTATTTCAGCAGATACCCAGTGGATGGATTATCTGCAAAACAAAAAACGAGTTGCAGCAAATGACCGTATAAATTTACTAGGTAACCGTTTGGTTCTAATTACCCCTAAAAGGCATTCACTAAATATAAAACTAGATAAAGCCACCGATCCTAATAAAGTGTTTACAGGCAAGATTTGTACAGGGGATACTAAAAGTGTGCCTGTAGGCAAATATGCTAAACAAGCTTTTACTAACTTAGGTTGGTGGAGTCGTGTTGAGCCAAAGTTAGTCGAAACAGAAGATGTTCGAGCAGCGCTAAACTTTGTTGCGCGTGGTGAATGTCAAGTCGGTATTGTCTATGCAACTGATGCTGCAATTAGTAAAGATGTAAAAGTAGTGGGTGTATTTCCGGAAAATACACATTCGCCAATTATTTATCCTGTAGGGATGATTAAAAAGAACTCAAACTCAGCAAAGTTCTATCAATTTTTACAAAGCACCCAAGCCAAAGCTGTCTTTAAAAAGTATGGCTTTAGTGTGCTCACCCCAGTTAAACCATGATGTTCTCTTTAACCCCAGAAGAGCTCAGCGTTCTGCAACTTTCTTGTAAGGTTGCAGCAAGTTGTCTTGTGGTCAGTATTATTCCTGCAATTTGTGTGGGATGGTTTTTGGCACGTAAAGAGTTCTGGGGTAAGTCATTTATTGAAACGTTAGTGTTTTTACCTTTGGTGTTACCTCCTGTTGTACCTGGTTATTTGCTTTTACAAGTTTTTGGTAGCCGCGGCGTTATTGGGCAATATTTGGCACCGCTTGGAATTGATTTTGCATTTAACTGGAAAGGCGCCGTTCTTGCCTCGGCAGTGATGGGTTTCCCGCTATTGGTTCAATCTATTCGTCTAGCGATTGAACTGGTCGATCAGCGTTTAGAAATGGCAGCAAAGACATTAGGTGCTTCATCTTTAGGGGCATTTTTTCATGTCACTTTACCTCTTGCCAGCAGTGGCATTTTAATTGGTGCTATTTTATGTTTTTGCCGTAGTTTAGGTGAGTTTGGGGCCACCATTACCTTTGTAGGTAATATTTCTAATGAAACACGAACTTTGCCTCTAGCCATGTATAGCTTAATGCAACAACCCGATACAGAGGCCGCTATTCAACGACTTATTGTTTTATCGCTAAGCGTGGCATTTTTAGCGCTATGGTTTGCACAGTGGTTTCATCGTTATCAAAAGAAACGCTTAGGGCGGTAGAAATATGTTAATTGATTGCCGTTTTCAGCTACACATGGGTCAATTTCATATTGAACCTAGTTTCCAGTCAGATGCTTCTGTTATTGGCTTATTCGGTGCATCGGGTTCAGGTAAAACATCGATTTTACATGCCATTGCTGGCCTGAACACTCCGCGTAGTGGGCTCATTAAAATACAGGAACAAACATGGTTTGATTCAGATCAAAAAATTAACTTGAGTACCCAAAAGCGGCATGTTGGATTGGTTTTTCAAGATGCTCAGCTTTTTCCGCATAAAACGGTAAAGCAAAACTTATTATTTGGTCTTAAGCGTCTATCCCAACAAGAACGTCACTTCGAAACAGATTACATTATTGAGTTATTAAAATTAGGGCACTTATTACAACGCATGCCCATTAAACTCTCAGGAGGGGAAAAACAGCGCGTAGCACTGGGTCGAGCATTGTTATATTCACCTAAGCTGTTACTGCTTGATGAGCCTTTATCAGCATTAGATGCGAATCATAAAGCCGAAATTATTCCTTTTTTTCAGAAAGTAAAAGAGGAAATAAAAATTCCAATGATTTATGTGAGTCATGATATTCAAGAGATTAAACATCTGACCGAAACTATGTGGATTTTATAATTTTTCATTTTTTATATGCATTTCCAAACTTACGAGAGTCGGAGTTATAGAGAACTCATTCTTAGCCTGCTGGAGATTGAACCCTAAAAAGTTACTAGGTTTGATAAACCATAAATCTGATTTTAGCCGAATAAATCAAAACCTGCTTTATTGAAAATGATTATTAACAATAAAATATTTCTGACCTTCTAATTTAATAAAACTAATATAAAACAACAATTTAATTTAAAATTTTAAGCTAAAGCTCATTTACCTGAGATCATAAATTAATCTTTTATCTTAATTTGCTATTGATAAGAATGATAATTATTTGCAATTATATTTATAGATTTCTTTATAATATAAATTGGAGTATCCACATGCGCTCTACCATCGTGGTCACAGGTGCTGCAAGAGGGATAGGAGCGGCTATTGCCAAGCAACTACTAGATCAGGGCTATCACGTTATTGGTATTGACCGACAAGAAAATCCTAAACAATGGGATATCAGCAAAACAATAACGCCAGATCAAACTTCACAATGGCAAGGCATCTCACAAGACATTACCCATCAACAAGAAACACAAACTTTAATTTCAGAGCTTTTAGAAAGATACGAAATTACGGGGTTAGTAAATGCAGCAGGAGTATTAATTATGCGCTCCATGCTTGAAGCCAAAACGGAAGATTGGGAAACACTTTTTGCGGTCAATGTCATGGCACCTATTGCGATTAGCCAACAAGTTGCTAAACATTTTTGTGCAAAAAGGCAGGGCAGTATTGTCACTATTAGTTCAAATAGTGCACGCATGCCGCGTATGCAACTTGGTATGTACGCCACCACTAAGGCCGCACTGAGTCATTTTTGTCGCAATCTAGCACTTGAAATTGCACCTTATCAAGTCAGGCTAAATATTGTTTCACCAGGATCTACTCTCACTCAAATGCAGCAACAACTCTGGACTGATAATACACCTCCACCTGCAGTAATTGATGGTGATTTGAGTCAGTACCGAACAGGTATTCCCTTAAGAAAACTCGCGCAACCAGATGATATTGCCAATACCGTGATCTTTTTACTTTCGGACCAAGCTGCCCAAATTACGATGCAAGAAATAGTGGTAGATGGGGGAGCGACACTTGGGGTTTAAAGATTACTTCAGCACAACAACCATCTGAAATTAAAAAATATTTTGAAAAATAGAAAAGGAAAATACTAATGAGTATTCCAAAGATTGCAAGTTATAGTATGCCCCAAGCCCATGAATTTACTCCCAACAAAACAAATTGGCCATTGCATACCAATCGAGCTGTTTTATTGGTTCATGATATGCAGCAATATTTTTTAGATTTCTATGACTTGACTCAGGAACCTATTCCAGAACTCATTAAAAACACCAAAGCATTAATTGACGCCGCTCATCAATCTAATATTCCCGTTGTTTATACAGCACAACCCGGCAATCAATCACCTGAACATCGACAATTATTAACTGATTTTTGGGGACCTGGTTTAAAGAACGAGCCGAGCTTTACGCAGATTTTGCCAAAAATTTCACCTCAAAAAAATGATACGGTTCTTACCAAGTGGAGATATAGTGTTTTTAAATTTTCACCTCTCGAACAACTCATGCGGGAGTCTGGTCGCGATCAACTCATTATCTGTGGTGTATATGCACATATTGGTTGTTTAATGAGTGCTGCGGAAGCATTTATGCTAAACATACAGCCATTCTTATGTGGTGATGCACTAGCTGACTTTAGCCGAGAAGAGCACGATATGGCGTTAAAATATGCTAGTACACGATGCGCTCAAGTCATGACAACACAACAAGTGATTCATGCATGGATGCAAGAACAAGATGTACTATCTTTAGCATAATAGTCATTTAACTTATTCTATTTAAAATATAAAAAGCAGATCATCGATCTGCTTTTTATATGGGTGGAAATGAATACTTATTTAGTAATATATAATGGTTATCATTATGTATTTGATAATTACTTAATATTGAATATCAAAACTTATATGTATATGATACACCGCTAAACACAAATGATAATATTTATCATATGTTAATCATTATATAGAATAAGGTCGGAAAATGACTTAATGAAGAGGGTCGCCATATGGTTCAGCTCAAGAATTCTTTTATTCACCAAGCGCGTACATGTAGATAGTGAGGTAGGAATAATATTAAATTATTCAGAAACTTATAATCAGCTCAAAGCTTATTTATAGGGTAATAAGCTCTGATTTATACATCAAATCATTTCCATAATTTTCAAGTAAGTATAGACAAAATAATTTTAAAAAATTTCTATATTTTTTCAACATTAAGGTTAATTAATCATGACAGCAACTTCAAAATCATTATTAAATGGACTACCCATAAAAAAATCGAGAATACAGGTTTTTGAAATTTTAAATCAAAATCCACAAGGCTTAAGTGCTGTGAGTATTTATACGCAAATTAAAAATGAACATAAAATAACGCTAGGAACGATTTATCGAATCTTGTCGGAATTTGAAAACCGTAAACTCATCAAAAGGGTGTTTTTAGGAAAAAGCAAAAGTATTTATAAGCTTAGAAAAGACAAGATGAGTTGTAACCTCATTTCGCTCAAAACCTCTGAAGCCTTGAACTTTGAACATGACAAAGTTAAAGAATTACTTCATGAGGTTACTGATATTATTTTTGCAAATACCGGAGTCGATATCAGTAGTGTTGAACTCAATCTATATACTGAATAAAAATCTTTTAAAGTGCCATAAAAAATAAAGGACAGCATCATACTGTCCTTTGATTCTCATTAAATCAGTTACTTGATAACTTTAATTCGAGTCGTAGCTGGAATAGTTAAAGGTGAATCTTTAGAGTTTTCAGCAACATAGTTTTCAAGCGCATCAATATCTTGACCACCACCGACACGGTTTTGGCCTTCTTTTAATACCGTAAAGTTGTCACCACCATCTGCCAAGAAGCTATTTACCGTCACGCGATACACTTTAGTGTCAACCAACGGTGAACCTGCAATCATAATATTACTTGCTCGTGGTGAAACAGATGTATTTGCCGCATATTGGTAACTCAACTCTTTAGATGGCTGTAAAATTCTAGGTGAATTTGCATTTGCACCAGACCATTGCTGTTCAAGCACATCTCTAATCTGTTTACCGGTTAAGCTCAAAGTCACAATAGAGTTACCGAAAGGTTGAACTGCAAAAACATCGCCAAAGGTAATCTGGTTATTACTATTAATGAGCAGATCCGCACGCACACCGCCTGGATTCATTAGTGTAAAGTCTGAGCCTTGATTACTTGCTTTTAAGGCAGCCGCTTGCTGAGCATCGGCAATCATAATACCTAGCGGACTTTCACCACTTTCGACTTGAGTACGGCTCACAACGGCAGTAGATGTACCAACCACACGACTTGAAATGGTGGTCACAGCTTGGCGGTATTTATCTAAAATCGCTTCAATGCTTGGGGTTTTGTTAAATTTTTGATAGAGGTCTGTCAGGCTTACCGTGGTTGTGCCAGACGTATAGGCCTCACTTTGTATAGGAACTTGTTTAGCATCTTTTTTAATGACATCACCAGTTTTACCATCTAATTCAATCTTGATGTCAGTAATGAGCGTGCCATATTGTCCAGCTGAAGTAAGTAAGAATGGTTTAGCTGGATTTTTTGTTGCATAGTCACAAATATAAGATTGATGTGTGTGACCTGAAACAACAATATCAACTGCTGGATTAAGCTTATCCAAAATTCCTAAAATCGGACCACTTAAACCATCACATGTTTTTTGATTGAGCTTCGTACTTGGCGCCGCACCTTCATGGACAACGACTACAATGGCTTCAATTCCTTGTTTTTTTAATTCAGGAATCAACGCATTTACTGTATCTGCTTCATCACGGAACTCAACGTCTTTAATACCTGCCGCAGAAACAATACTTGGCGTCGCTTTAAGAGTTAAACCAATAAATGCAACTGGAATTCCACCATAAGTTTTAACTTTATAGGCTGGGAAGATCGTTTTACTGGTGTCATTTTTCATTGCGACGTTAGCCGCAAGGAAATCAAATTTTGCACCACTAAAATTTTTATTAATTTGACAAGGTGCAGTGCTGGTATATTGCTGACATCCACCATTTTTTAAACGGCGTAATTCGTCTGTACCCCGATCAAATTCATGGTTACCTACAGCATTAAAGTCAATTTGAATATCATTCATGACTTCAATGGTTGGTTCATCTAAAAATAAAGAAGAGGTGAGAGGAGAGGCGCTAATTAAATCGCCTGCCGAAACCACAGCATTATTTGGATTTTCTGCTTTAAGTTTTTTAATTGCATCGGCAAAGTAACTCACTCCTCCCACAGGAATACGAACAGATTGAGCAGCATCATTTGGATTTGGTGCCTCGACATAACGCTTAGGTGGCTCAAGATTTCCATGAAAGTCATTAAAAGCTAAAATATTTACGGTTTGATTGCTTCTTTGGGCAGGTGATGCTGTGTCATTATCATCATCGTCATTACATCCCACCAATAATGCTACAGCCAGAGAAAGTGTTGTTACTTTAAAAAGTATTGTTAAATTTTTCATTTTTTTATCATTTGATCAATTAAGACGGATAAAAAAATACGCTTTTAGTATGAATGTTTGATGAAAGACCCAATAAGTAAATATGTTCGAAATATTAAAATTTGGACAAAAAACACAATTATCGAACAATATCTTAGCTAAGGGTGGTCTACAAACCCAATTTTTTTATTTAGAATAAATTTTTAATTGCCTTATAAATCTTAATCAAGTGATTCATTTCATAAGATTAATATGAACCGGAGATAATTTATGCAATGGACTAAACCAGCTTTTACTGATTTACGCATTGGTTTTGAAGTTACAATGTACTTTGAAGCACGTTAATCAGTTTCATCAAATATGTCATAAGCCCTAGTCTTGTTCTAGGGCTTATCTCTTTCTAATAAGATATTAATTTTATGTATATTTATGTTTTAGGTTCAGCTGCCGGAGGCGGGTTTCCGCAGTGGAATTGTAATTGCCCGAATTGTCATGGTGTGCGCACAGGTACAATCCAAGCCAAAGCCCGTACTCAATCATCGATTGCTGTTTCTGAAAATGGAACAGACTGGGTTTTATTAAACGCGTCACCTGATATCCGTCAGCAACTCTTCGAATTTAAAGCAGCGCAACCAGCGCGTAAATTACGTGATACAGGAATAACAAGCGTTATTTTAATGGACAGTCAGTTAGACCATACCACTGGGCTTTTAACCTTACGTGAAGGTTGCCCAATGAATGTATGGTGTACAGAAATGGTCCACCAAGATTTAACGAACGGCTTTCCAGTATTTAATATGCTCAAACACTGGAATGGTGGTCTTCAATATCATGAGATTAACCCTAAACAAGCTTTTAAAATTAATGGTTTCGAAAATTTAGAATTTTTACCCTTAATTATTAAAAGTGCAGCTCCACCATATTCACCGCATCGAAATGACCCACATGATGGCGACAATATCGCTTTAATTATCAAAGATCATAAGACACAAAAACAGTTGTTCTATGCTCCGGGTCTTGGAAAAATTGACGATCAAATCATGCAGATTATGCAGAGTTCAGACTGTGTCATGATTGATGGTACGCTTTGGACAGACGATGAAATGCAACAAACAGGGGTTGGAACTAAAACTGGCCGCGAAATGGGGCATTTATATATTAGTGGCGAAGGTGGTTCACTGTCTTATTTAAACAAGCTGAGTACACCTAAAAAAGTGCTGATTCATATTAACAATACCAATCCAATTTTAAATGAAAACTCTAGTCAGTTTGCTGAGCTTAAAGCAAATGGCGTAGAAGTTGCCTATGACGGCATGCAGATTGAACTCTAAGGTGAAACATGACTCAAACACCTGAAGCTTTAACGACTGAACAATTCAAACAAGCCATTATCGATAAAGGCCAGTATTATCATATCTATCATCCATTTCATGTGATGATGTATGAAGGTAAAGCGACCCAGCAACAAATTCAGGCTTGGGTTGCAAACCGATATTACTATCAAATTAATATTCCGCTTAAAGATGCGGCGATTATGGCAAATTGCCCCGATCAACGAGTCCGTCAAGAATGGATTCAACGCATGATCGATCAAGATGGTGAATATCCAGATGGCGGTGGTCGGGAAGCATGGCTACGGTTAGCTGAAGCTGTGGGCTTGAGTCGTGAACAAGTTATTTCTGAAGAGTTAGTTTTACCGGGCGTTCGCTTCGCGGTAGATGCTTATGTAAACTTTGCACGCCGTGCTTCATGGCGTGAAGCAGCAAGCAGCTCTTTAACTGAACTTTTTGCTCCACAAATTCATCAATCAAGACTTGATTCATGGCCACAACATTACCCATGGATTGATGATAAAGGCTATGAGTATTTTCGTTCTCGTTTGAGTCAGGCACGCCGTGACGTTGAACATGGTCTAACGATTACGCTTGATTCATTTACAACTTTTGAGCAACAAGAACGAATGCTTGAAATATTGCAGTTTAAGCTGGATATTTTATGGAGCATTTTAGATGCTTTAACACTTGCACATGTTCACAATGAAGCACCGTATCACAGCGTGACAAGCAACCGAGTTTGGCACAAAGGACTATTTAAATGAATAAAGAGCAGTTTGATTTAAACCTTGTGCCAACATGGCGACAAGGTTACCGTTTTCAGTTCGAGCCAGCTCAAAATGGTTTTGTGATTTTATATCCTGAAGGCATGATCAAATTAAATGAAAGTGCAGGGGCAATTGGACAATATATTGATGGGCAGCAAAATGTTTCTGCAATTATTGCTCAGTTAAAGCAAAAATTTGGTGATATTGCTGAGATAGATCAAGATGTAGTGGATTACATGCTGGTCGCACAGCAGCAACACTGGATTGATTTAGTATGACAGAAGGTGTTGGCCTGCCTTTATGGTTATTAGCGGAGTTAACTTATCGTTGTCCGCTACAATGCCCATATTGCTCAAACCCCTTGGACTACGCTCAGCATAAAAATGAGCTAACCACTCAAGAATGGTTTGATGTTTTTGATCAAGCACGTCAAATGGGTGCTGTTCAACTTGGTTTTTCTGGCGGTGAACCTCTAGTACGTCAGGATTTAGAACAACTCGTTGCACATGCTCATCAACAAGGGTTTTATACCAACCTCATTACCTCAGGCATGGGCCTTACCGAACAACGTATTGCTGATTTAAAACAAGCGGGTTTAGACCACATTCAAGTGAGCTTCCAAGCGAGTGATCCTGTTGTAAACGATGCCTTGGCAGGTTCAAAGCATGCTTTTGAACAAAAGTATGAAATGTGCCGATTGGTTAAGAAATACAATTATCCAATGGTGCTTAACTTTGTTATTCATCGACATAACATTGACCAGATTGAACAAATCATTGAACTTTGCCTTGAGCTCAATGCAGATACAGTCGAGTTGGCAATTTGTCAGTTTTATGGATGGGCTTTTCTAAACCGCCAAGGTTTATTACCCACCCAAGAACAACTGACACGAGCTGAACGGATTACCAATGAATATCGAGAAAAATTAAAAGCGCAAAATCATCCTTGCAAACTCATTTTTGTAGTGCCTGATTATTATGAAGAGCGACCAAAAGCCTGTATGAATGGTTGGGGTAAAATCTTCTTTACAGTTGCTCCAGACGGTATGGCGCTACCTTGCCATGCAGCACGACAATTGCCAATTTCGTTTCCAAATGTCCGCGAACATAAATTGTCAGATATATGGTACAAGTCAACTGGATTTAATCATTTCCGTGGCGATGCATGGATGCCAGAAGGGTGCCGTAGCTGTCCCGATAAAGACCGTGACTTTGGCGGATGTCGTTGTCAGGCCTATATGTTGACTGGAGATGCGGCTAATGCCGATCCTGTATGTGGGAAATCGCCGTATCATCAAATGATTGAACAAGCACGGGCAGAAAGTCAGTTGGCTGCACCTTTGCAAAATTTAGTATTTCGTAATAGTAGAAACTCTAAATCTTTAAGCACCACCCAAAATATTCCAGTCCACACTATTACAGATATATAGCAAGTAGGAATACTCATGAAGCCTCGCCATATTCCAGTTTTTGATGGACATAATGACGCATTAACACGTTTATGGCTAAGTGACTATCCAGATCCTGTACATGCTTTTATTCATGAACGTTTAGTAGGCCATCTTGATTTAAAACGCTGTCAAGAGGCTGGTTTTATTGGTGGAATGTTTGCGATTTTTTTACCACCATATAGCTATGTGCAACAGCATCATTCCAATAAATTATTTGATCAGAATGCTTCTGATTTTACGCAACAGCAAATTGAACAAATTTGCTTGGAACAACTCGATTTAGCTCACCAACTTGCTCAGTATTCTAAAAATATTAAAATTTGCACCTCGGTTCAAGATATTCAAGATTGCAGAGCAGAGAAAAAGCTAGCAATTGTATTGCATATGGAAGGTGCAGAAGCTTTACAACAAAATCCTGATTTACTCGATGTATTTTATGAAAGAGGCTTACGTAGTATTGGCCCCCTCTGGAATAGACCTAGTCGTTTTGGACATGGTTTAAATGCTAAGTTTCCTCACTCACCTGACACTGGAGCAGGTCTTACTAGCGATGGCAAAGATTTTATAAGACGCTGTGCCAATAAAAAGATGGTGATTGATGTTTCACATATGAATGAGAAAGCTTTTTGGAATACTGTAGATATATTGCAGCAGCCAATTGTAGCAACACACTCTAATTCACATGCTTTATGTCCTCAAGCTCGCAACTTAACTGACCCACAACTCAAAGCAATAAGGGAAAGTAAAGGGATGGTAGGCGTAAATTTCGATGTCGCTTTTTTACGGTCAGATGGACAACGAAATGCAGATACATCGATTGATGTAATTTTGGAACATTTAGAATATTTAATGGATCATTTGGGCGAAGAACATGTGGGCTTTGGTTCAGACTTCGATGGTGCACTTATAGGTACTGAACTTGAAGATGTGACAGGCCTACATCGCTTAATTGAACGTATGCAACAGCGTGGTTATTCTAAAACACTGATTGAAAATATATGTCTTAATAATTGGGTGAGGGTGCTTAATAGAATTTTTGGTCAATAATGAATGTCTAAACAGAGTTAATCTACAGAATCATAACTATTTTTTTATTGGCCGAAATGACTAAAAAAAATACAAACAGTTTAATTGTCAACCATTCGGTATATTCACTACACTCAATCTTACTGAATGTAAGAACATTTGGTATTTCAGGTCTTTTGTGGTTTTCACATCACCCATTTCTTTATGAGAAGTAGAAATGGGTTTTTTTTATCCTAATTATATAAACGTGACAGTCATCACAATAATCACTAATTATTGGTAAAAACCCTCAATCCCATCTTGACTAAAAGTTCAGCATTAAATACATTTGTAATATATTTTTAAAGATAATAAGATTGCATAAAGCGATTCATAATACTGCTTAATCCTGAAATACAGTGAAAAGCCTATTCTTTTTAGAATAGGCTTTTTGCTTTGTATCAAAATTTATTTTTCGGGATTATTTTTCTCTTCAATTAACATAAAAAATAAACACCTTACAAAAGCGGAGCAAATCAAAGCCGTTAAATAACAAATTTTATGCTATTAATTTAAGCTAATTTCTCAAAAGTTACTCCGTTAATCGAAGAGGTGCAAAATGTTAAAGTCAATTATAGTATTGGGAACAGGTATCGCGATTGGGATGTGTATGTACAAGAAAAAGCAAAAAAATAGCAAAAGCTTTACCACGGATAGTGATACAGACTCATTGATTAGTAAAGACACTGCTAAAAATAAAGATGATGGTTCGCTGGATAACGCAGTACAAGTTTAGAATTAAATAAAAAGGGTTCAGTTAATGAACCCTTTAATTTTGATTAAAAGTAAATTTTTTAATAAGTAATATTTACATTGAATAGATTAACTTAAAAATAATATTTAAATTAAATAATCACTCAACTATTCATTTAATTATTACAAAAATATGATTAGAACAAAGAAAACACTTTCATTATTAAAATTTACATATTGTATCAGTGCAATCTTTATTATTGTCGATGCGGATAATAAAAAAATGGAGACTAGTATGTCAAAACGCCATATCTTAAAAGAAGTGAATGCTAAAAGTATGTGTGGTATGGAAATCGTTGTCGAACAAATTTATGAAAATATCAATGAAAAAAACTTTATAGACGTTGAATTGGAACAGAGCTGGTTACCACTTTCTAAAATTGTGATTTCGGATAAAGTCATCAATTTAGATCCAGATAATAGCTTTGCTCATCCTAGAACAGGTAAAGTCTTTAAAGTCCTTAATTCTTAATCGTTTTCCTGTCAGTAGACTTTTCATATTTCTAAGTCATTGAGGCGAAACATAGATACGTTTCGCCTCAACCCACTTAACTAAGAATTAATTTTCTTTTTGGAAAATAGTTTCTCTGCGGCTCCCAACACAAAAATAAAGAACACGGGAACAAAAAAGATGGCCAAGATGGTGGCAGATATCATACCTCCAAATACCCCTGTACCTAATGCATGCTGAGTTTCCGAACTTGCTCCAGTTGCAATGACCAATGGGATAACACCACAGGTAAAGGCAAGGGAAGTCATCAAAATTGGGCGTAGGCGTAACTTTGCTGCTGCAACGGCTGCTTCAATTAAAGTCATGCCTTCTTCTTTGAGCATCTTTGCAAACTCAACAATTAAGATCGCATTTTTGGCAGATAAACCAATAATAGTGATAAGACCAATTTTGAAGAAAATATCGTTTGGCATTCCTCTTAACATAATGGCTAATATTGCACCAAAGATTCCTAAAGGAACAACAAGCATGACAGATGACGGAATTGACCAACTTTCATAAAGTGCAGCTAAAACTAAAAACACGACTAACATTGATAAAGCAATAAGAAATACCATTTGAGATTCAGATTGCTTTTCTTGTAGTGAAATGCCTGTCCACTCATAACCAATACCTTGAGGAAGTTTAGCAATTAACTTTTCCATTTCTCGCATCGCATCACCTGAAGATACCCCTATGTTAGGCACTCCAGCGATACTTAATGATGGTCGGCCATTGTAGCGATTATATTGCTGCGGCAACTTATTCCACTGAGGAATCACGACCTCGGATAAAGACACCAGTTGTCCGTTTGCGCCTGCAACCTTTAAACACAAGATATCTTTTAAATGCATTCGTGATTTTGCATTGGCTTGAACAATAACTTGCTGCATTCTGCCTTGATTTGGAAAATCATTGATATACATCGATCCCATTGAGGTCGAAATAATATCCGAAACAGAAGCAAAGCTTACTCCTAGAGTGTTTAATTTCTCGCGGTCGATCTTCAAGCTAATATTGTCACCTTGAGGTAAACCTTCTGGGTAAACCATGTAAAATTTTTTGTTTTGGGCCGCCATTTCCATAAGCTTTTCTTGGGCCGAAATTAAAGCAGGCATTCCTAAATTTGCTTTGTCTTGTAAACGCAAACTAAAGCCTGAAGATGTACCCAATTCATCAATGGCAGGGGGAAGTACAGACATAGTTGTACCTTCTTTACTGTTTGCCATTTCTGCATTTATGAAGTTGGTATAGTCAGTAGTAGATTTATCACGCTCGCCAAAATCTTTTAAGGTTGTAAAAGCGAGTGCAACGTTTTGGCCAGCGCCACTAAATCCCCAACCCATAATTGAAATATTGCTTTTAACATCCGACTGCTCATTTAAATGGTTTTCAAAATCTTTCACAATTTTTGTTGTACGTTCAGCAGTCGCATCTGAAGGTAATTGGAACGACGTTAAAAACCAGCCTTGATCTTCCTCTGGCATAAAAGCAGTTGGCCAATATTTCATGCCTGCAAAAGTTAAACCTGTAATCACCACAAAAATAATTAAAGTCGGAATAGTATGTTTAACGACTTTAAGTAAAATCGCTTCATATTTTTTTGTGACTTTATCAAAGCTACGATCAAACCATGCATAAAAACCTTTCTTTTGATGATTTGCATCAACAGGTTTTAATAAGGTTGCACAAAGTGCAGGGGTGAGTGTTAAAGCTAAAAATGCCGAGAATAAAATTGAGACTGACATCGTAATGGTAAATTGGCGGTAAATAATACCGACCGAACCACTTGCTAAAGCCATTGGTAAAAATACGGCTGCCAACACCAAGGTAATACCAATAATCGGACTGGTAATCTCTGTCATGGCTTTAGAAGTCGCTTCTTTAGGAGATAGACCTTCGGTTGCCATAATTCGTTCTACATTCTCAACGACTACAATCGCGTCATCGACAATAATCCCGATCGCAAGCACCATACCGAACATAGTTAACACATTAATTGAGTAACCGGTTAAAAGCATGATGGTAAAGGTGCCAAGCAGGGCAATTGGAGCGACAATCGCAGGAATTAAGGTATAGCGAACATTATGAAGAAATAGATACATCACAATGAAGACCAAAACCATGGCTTCAATTAATGTATGAACGACCTTTTCTATCGAAATTTTAACAAAAGGTGCAGTATCGTAAGGAACGCTAAATTGCATGCCTTCAGGTAAATTTACTTTTAGTTCTTCAAGTTTCTGTTTTACCGCATCTGCTGTTTTTACTGCATTTGCACCAGGGCTCAACTGAATGGCCGCAGCTGTTGCAGGTTTACCATTTTCTAAAATCGCAAAATTATATGACTGAGCTCCCATTTCTACATCGGCGACATCCGACAACTTAATATTGGCGCCGCTAATATTGCTCTTTAGACTAATATTTTTGAACTGCTCTACATTTTCAAGCTGTCCTTGAGCGGATAAAGGTATGGTAATTAATTGACCATTAACTAGAGGACGATCACCAAGTCTACCTGGTGCAATATCGATATTATTGTTACGAATCGCATTATTTACATCACTAATCGATAGACCATAAGAAACTAATTTATTTGGGTCTACCCAAATTCGCATCGCTTTTTCAGCACCAAAGGACTGAATTTTTCCGACACCGTCAACACGTTTAAGCTCTTCGACCACATTACGAACCAGATAATCGCTTAAATCGACTTCTGAATAACGATGGTTAGGTGAGTTTAAACCGACAAGCATTAAAAAGCCTGAGGACGATGCCTCTACAGCTAAGCCTTGTTGGCGGACGACTTGGGGTAAGCGTGCTTCAACCGCTTTAATTTTGTTTTGTACGTCGACTTGTGCCATATCCACATCGGTACCGGGTTTAAATGTCGCGGTAATTTCAGCGGTTCCTGAAGAATCCGTTGTAGCACTATAGTAGAGTAAGTTTTTTACTCCTGACATTTCCCGTTCAATGAGGGTAATCACACTATCATTAATCGTTTTGGGAGTAGCGCCAGGATAACTTGCTGTAATGTTCACTTCGGGTGGAGCGACACTCGGAAAGCGTGCAATGGGTAACTTTGGAATACTCAGCACACCAAATAGAATGATAAAAATTGCAATTACCCATGCAAAAACAGGACGGCGAATAAAGAATTGAGACATCATTTAGCATCTCCTTGCTTCACCGTATTTTCTGTTGAGGCCGCTTTCCATGCTGAAATTGCTAGTTTTTGGTTGGGCTGGATACGCTCTATACCTTCAACGACAACTTTTTCGCCTGCTTTCAGCCCTTTATTGATGAGATAAAACTGCTCATATTGTTGCCCTAACTCTACTGAGCGAACATCTGCGCCACCTTTGGCATTCACTACATAAACTTGAGGATCGCCATTCATATTGCGCTGAATAGCTTGTTCTGGCACGAGTAAGGCCTGAGGAACCGAAGCACGCTCAATATTAACGCGGACATACATACCCGGCAGTAATTTTCTTTCAGGATTGGTCACTTCAATACGAATGGTGACATCCCCAGTTTCAGGGTCCACATTAATATCTTCAAACAGCATTTTTGCTGTAACATTATAGGGCTGTCCCAAACTATTCAAAATCTGTACAGCTTTTTGATTGTTGGCAGACAACTCACCACTTTGTAGAGCCGCCTGTAGGCGCTCATATTCTCCAATAGACTGCTTTACATCGACATAAACGCGGTCAATTTGTTGAATGGTCGCCATAGTATTGCTATCAGCCTGACTAACCAAAGCGCCTTCTGTTACGAATGATTTACCAATACGTCCGGAAATCGGTGCTCGCACTGTCGCATACTGTAAATTAAGATTTTGTCGAGCTAATAATGCTTTCATTTGAGCAACATCTGCAATCGCTTGTCGATATTGCGCTTCGACATTACTTACTTCTTGCTTGCTAATCGCATTACTTGGTAAAAGTTGCTGATAACGCTCAAGTTGTATTTTTAAGCGGTTTACTTCTGCTTCAGCTTTATTTAAACCCGCTCGATTACTATTTACATCAGCCTCAAATGTTTCTGAGTTTATTTTGTATAGAGGTTGTCCAGCTTTAACTTCACTACCTTGAGCGAATAAAACTTTTTCGATAATACCGCCAACTTGAGGACGAATTTCGGCAGTTCTGAAAGCGTGAACGCGCGCCGGTAGATTTTCACTAAAGTTAATAGACTGCGGTTGAATTGAAATAACGGTAACCTTAGCCGTAGATACATGTGTTTGATCACTTACTTGTTCATTGCCACAGCCGTTTAACACAAAAACGAAAGATAAAACGAATGGAACTAAAAAATGCTTTTGCACTTTTATAACACCTAATGGACTTCTAGATGCTGGCATTATTTTTGATGTGTGTGTAACCAAAATCACGAATATGTGGAAAAAGTGTGGAGATCTATCAAAAAATACGCGTATGATAAATCAAATTTTTCCCACGTCTTATTGCTATGTTCGAGTCAACCTTTACGTTTAATTGTCAGGATAAGCTTATTCTTGTTGTAGAAGATGAATATGATATTGGCGATATTATTGAACATTATCTTAAGCGTGAGGGTATGCGTGTTGTACGGGCTATGAATGGTAAGCAGGCAATTGAAATACACGCAGCGCAGCCTATTGATCTGGTGATTCTCGATATAAAAATGCCGGAACTGAGCGGGTGGGAAGTACTGAATAAAATTCGGCAAAAAGCAGCAACACCAGTCATTATGCTTACGGCTTTAGATCAAGAAATTGATAAAGTCATGGCTTTAAGAATTGGAGCAGACGACTTTGTCGTAAAACCCTTTAACCCAAATGAAGTGGTCGCACGTGTACAAGCAGTACTAAGACGTACTCAACAAAACCAGCAAACTCCTAACCGAAATCTGATTTATAAAAATATTGAGGTGAATACCGAAATTCATACTGCTTACATCCATTCGGGCGATCAAAAACAAACACTCAATTTAACTCTAACTGAGTACAAAATTTTATTACTGATGTTACCGCATCCTCATAAAGTCTTTACTCGTTCAGAGCTCATGAATCAGTGTCTACCAGATCGAGATGCATTAGAACGTACGGTCGATAGTCATGTCAGTAAGCTACGAAAGAAAATAGAAGATCTGGGTTTACGAAATATGCTCATCAATGTTCGCGGTGTAGGCTACAGGTTGGATCATCCACATGAAAAATAAAACGGGCATTAGTAAACAACTGATTATTGCACTGAGCTTTACCAGTCTAAGTGTTACGCTGAGTTCGCTAATTTTAGGTTATGGCACCTACTATGTTGCAATTGAAGTAGGGCTTATTTCTCTCGAAAAGCTGAAAGAAAGTGATGAGTTTTTTCACTATCTAGATGGTATATGGTTATTCGCCGTGCTTCTATTTGGCACAGCATTATCAATTATTTTAGGCATCAAGCTTGCTCAACGCTTTATCGTGCCTATTAATCTATTAGCCGATGCAGCTAAGAAAATTAGTCATGGGGATTTAAGCGCACGAGTTGAAAAACCGACGCATCATTCTTCTGAAATTGGTGAGCTCATGGATAATTTTAATGATATGGCTCAAAAACTGGAAGCCTCAGTTGAAAATGCTCATGTCTGGAATGCCGCAATTGCACATGAGTTAAGAACGCCAGTCACCATTTTGCAAGGTAGGTTGCAGGGGATTATTGATGGTGTTTTTGAAGCTGACCCTATTTTATTTAAAAACTTACTGAATCAAGTAGAAGGTCTTTCAAACCTAGTCGAAGATTTACGTACATTGAGTCTTTTTGAAAACCAACAGCTTAGACTTAACTTCGAAACGATTTGTTTTAATGAAACTGCTCACAAAGTCGTGCACATGTTTGAAGAAAAATTAGAAAAAGCTCAGCTTAAAGTCATTTTCGATATTGAAGCGCCAAAAGTTGAGTGTGATCAACGGCGAATTGAACAGATTTTAATTGCTTTACTGGATAATGCTACACGTTATGCAAATCCGGGAAAGTTAATTGTTTCAACGAGACAAGAACAAACTAACTGGATTCTTGAAATAGAAGATGAAGGACCAGGCATTTCAGCTGAGCATCGTAAAGATTTATTTAACCCTTTTTTCAGGTTAGAACAATCAAGAAATAAAGAGTTAGGCGGCACTGGGTTAGGTCTTTCGGTTGTACAAGCCCTTGTCATTGCCCATAAAGGTCAAGTCGATTATTTAAATCAACACTCACATAGCATTTTTAGAATAAGCATTCCTCAATAATGATCGCTTTTGTACAACCTTTAACGCTTTAATTAAGAGAAATTGCATTTCATGACTCGTGATTAACTAAAAAATAGGATAATTTGTATATAAAATTTTTAAGTAAATACTGATTTTTTATGATAATTGAGATAGAAACCCATCCACTTGAGCCATTTTTACCTGAAAATGCCCGTTTATTAATGTTAGGCAGTTTTCCACCGCCACGTAATAAATGGAAGATGGATTTTTACTATCCCAATTTCCAAAATGATATGTGGCGTATTTTCGGTTTGATTTTTTTCCAAGACAAAACTTACTTTTTAAGTGAAAGCCAAAAAAATTTTAATGAAGAACGTATTCGAAACTTCTTGATTGAAACTGGTATTGCAATCTTTGATACCGCTTATCAAATTAAGCGGTTGAAAGGGAATGCCGCAGATAAATTTCTTGAAATAGTAACACCAACAGATCTTGCAGTTTTACTTCAGCATATTCCTTTATGTCAAACCATTATGACCACAGGCGATAAAGCAACTGATACTTTAATATCAGTTTTACCAGAGCACACCGAAAAACCGCTTATAGGAATGTCTACCTCGACTTACTTTGCAGGACGTAACATCAATTTATACCGCCTACCATCTTCTTCTAGAGCATATCCATTAGCGCTAGAGAAGAAAGCAGAGGTTTATCAAAAATTCTTTAAAGAGATAGGCATTTTATAAGTAAACTTGAAATGCTGTTACATCATCCATTCAACTGGCAAATATGAAACAGCTTTAATCATGGTACGTTGGAAAAGGCTCGTATCTGGGTCTTTTTCATATTCAACAATCTTTCCATTCGACTGATAATCTAACCAAACAATTTTGCCTTCACTATTTAACTTAAGCTGGTAAGCAACTTGAGGTAAATGCTGATCGAGCATGACTGAAATTTGCGCTTGTAATTGACTCGACTCGATAACAAGACCGACCTCTGTATTTAAGTAGGTCGAACGCGGATCAAAGTTAAAAGAACCAATAAATACTTTACCGTCTACATCAAAAAACTTGGCATGTAAGCTCGATTTATTTTTACCTTTTGCAGGGATCACACTTCCAGTCACCACTTCATACCAAGTTCTGCGTCTGCGTTCTAAAAAGGGCTTAAACTCAAATAGTTCTACACCACTTTTGAGCATTTCGACTCGATATTGACTATAAAAGGCATGCACAATTGCCACATCATTTGCAGCAAAAGAGTTGGTTAAAACCCTGACTTTAACACCTTGCACCTTGAGTTGTTTTAAATAATAAGTGCCTTGTTGGGTAGGAACAAAATAAGCAGAAGCTAATTCGATATGCTGCTTTGGTTCACCCATAATCTTTAGGACTTGCCCATAAAGCATTTCTTCTTTAGCGGCCAGTCCTAAGATTTTTTTAGGTGAATCAGCAACAAAATATGCTTTTGACCATTGGATTGGATAGTGCTCTAAAAGTTCTTTTAAATAGCTTTGAGCATCGTAAAGCTTATCTTCAGTTTGAGTATGATTCTCACTTTCATGAATTAAATCATGGTAGTGCTGCCTTAGTGTTTGCAAATGGTGAACAGCACATGTTCCCACTAGCTCAGTAGCATTTTGACTTAAATCACTTTGCCAAAAATCATTAAAGACAGACTGTGCATGTTGTACGGTATGTCCATAAAATAAAATATCTAGATCTGTAAACTGAAATTTACTACTTGCGTCAAAATACTCACTACTAATATTTCGACCGCCTGTTACCGCAATCACGCCATCCGCAATAATTAACTTATTATGCATGCGATGGTTTACTTTTTTGAACCGAAAAATATAGTCTAAAATTCTTAAATATCTAAACTTGTATGGATTGAATAATCGAATTTCAAAATTGGGGTGGTGGAGAAGGCTTCTAAGAACTCCATCCAGCTTTACTCCATTTTGATCGTCAATGAGTAACCGAACTTTTACGCCACGATCTGCCGCCGTTAGTAACTCGTGCAGCATTAAGTTTCCAACAAAATCATTTGTCCAAATATAATATTGTAAATCGATTTTTTCTTTTGCATTTCTAATTAGATACATACGAGAAGCGATACTGATAAAGGCATCATCTAATGCCACAAAAGCAGTCAGTCCTTGTTCTGTTTTTTTTGTAGCTTGCTCATCATTCAACCAATTAAAGCTATTCGTCACTATATCATTCTCATCAGGGTCGTATGTACCGTTATACGAAGGTGTATGTGTAAAGCCCCAAGCATTTAATGCCATACTACTATACTGCTGATAAATTTGATT